>DATBNA010000556.1:0-19283 GCA_036554545.1 Hyphomonadaceae bacterium | reverse complement strand
TAGCGGCGCGGATCGAAGAACCGTCTCATCTCGGGACTGGATCCGCCGCCGGGTCCGCCGTGAAGCGCAACGACCGGGAGACCGTCAGGATGGCCGCTTTCTTCCCAATAGAGCTCGTGAAGGTCGCTTACGGCGAGGCGGCCTGTCCGGCGGGGCTCCAGGGAGGGGTAGAGTGAGCGTCTGGCGCGGTCTTCATTCATCGTTGCTTCATCTACCGGCCATCAATCTAAGGTCAAACCAATTCAGCCTGCGGCTCGCCTTTTACATGCGACGCATCTATAACACCCTCAGATGCCGCCAACTTTCGGGGTTAGGTTCGGTGCCGCGACTGTCGGTTGCTGTTTCAGTGCTGTGTTTTCTTGCCGCATCCGGCGGATGCGCGACCGTTTCGGTCTATGAGCCGTCTTCGGCCGAAATCTCCCTGACTGCGGAACAGTCCGAGCTGCACAAGGCGGCGGACGCCTATTGCGAGGCGGCGCGGAAGAAAAGCCTCGCGACAGGCGAGGCCAACCTGGGCGCGTTGGCAGGCATCCTCACCGGCAAGACCGACGACAGGAACGCCTACTGGCGCAAGATCGGCGCTGACCGCTCCGCTCCCGCAACAGTCGTCAGCCGCGTCCGCGCCGACATGAACGATTCGGCCAAGGGGCTCATTGACCTCAGCACCATGGCCCAGTCCATGATGGGCAAGACCCAGCCCACCAAATCGGACGTCACCCAGTTCGAACTCGCGGTCATCCACGCCAAGCAGGCGCGCGATTCCTTCTCGGATGCGCTGATGGAAGTGAACAAGCGATCCAACCGCGAATACCAGGTGGCGCTCGAACTGACGCCGCTGGATGAAGCGCTCGCCAGGGCCCGCACGACGGCGGATGAGCTTGCGTCCGCGCGTGCGCTGGATGATGCGCCGAAGTCGAGCTGACGCGGGTCAGGCTTCGCGCTGTTTCAGCAGCACCGCCGCCATCAGCAGTATCCAGCCCGCCATGAAGGCGAGGCCGCCGACGGGCACGAACTTGGCGAGGACGTTCGCCATGCCGCCCTGATCGGCCAAAAGCATGCCAGCAGTCAGGCCGCCAGAGAACATCGCGACGCCAGCAAGGAAGGCCCAGCCTGACACCGTGGCCAGCAAGCTCCGAAACGGAAGCGACGCGGCGGCTATCGCCGAAAGGACGTGAACGAAACCGAACAGCAGGATTGTGTTAAGCCGGTCCTGCCTTTCGGCCTCCTGTATCCAGGACGCGACATAGATTTCGAGGTCGCCGCCGGGCGGGGGAGCTGAATTGTGGCCGGTGGCCGCACCCAGCACGACCAGCAGCAGTCCGCATGCTGCCGCCGCAACGATTAAGGCTCGCATCCCAAATCTCCCAAACAGGGAATGATCCTAGCAACAATCGTAAAGGATTGGCGGCTTATGGCGCGGTTTTCCCGCAACAAAGTCCTGCAACCCGCAAGGGAACTTGGTCGCGCCATAGTTCCGGTTGGTATTTGCTATACGTTTCTACTGTAAAACTTGAAGATGGCGCTCAATTCGACACGATTTCAGGTGGAGACCGCCGCCGATGGAAGACAAGTTCTTTCCATCGCGGGTGAGTGGACCGTCTGGACTGTCGCCCGCGTCGAAGAACAGCTTCGCAATACCAAGATCCAGTACGACGCCATCCTGGACGTCAGCCAGCTGGGCCGCATCGACACGTCCGGCGCCTACCTGATCGATCGCACGCTCGGGGCGCTTGAAGGCATCGACGATCCGATCGAGATCCGCGGCGACCACCCGCAGATCACCCGCCTTCTTGGCAAGGTGCGCAAGGCCAGTCCCGCGGCGCCGCCCGACCCCGTCCGCCCGCCCGGCATCATCGCGCTGCTCGACCGCGCGGGGCATGGCGCCGTTGACGCCTGGTATGAATTCCTCGGCACGCTGTCATTCATCGGCGAGACCATGGCGACCATGGGCCGCCTGATCGTCAATCCGCGGAAGATCCGCTGGACATCGGTTGTGGCGGTGATGGAGGAGGTCGGCCTCGACGCTCTGCCGATCGTCTGCTTCCTGGCCTTCTTTATCGGTCTCGTCGTCGCTTTCATCGGCGCCAACCTGCTGGCGATGTTCAACGCATCCGTGTTCACGGTTGAACTCGTCGGCATCGGCATGCTGCGCGAATTTGGCCCGGTCATCACGGCTGTGCTGCTGGCGGGCCGCACCGATAGCGCCTTCACCGCGCAGATCGGCGCGATGAAGATGCGTCAGGAAATCGACGCGATGCGCACCATCGGTCTCGATCCCATGGAGGCCCTGGTCGCGCCGCGCCTGCTCGCCCTTCTGGCAATGACGCCCCTGCTGACGTTCGCGGCCATGATCTCAGGCATCGTCGGCGGCCTGATTGCGGCGTGGAGCAGCATGGGGATTTCCCCGACGCTGTTCATCGAGCGCTTCAAGGATGTCGTGCCCGAACAGCACTTCTGGGTCGGCATCGTCAAGACGCCAGTCGTCGCCATCGTCATCGCCCTCGTGGGATGCCGGCAGGGGATGCTGGTCGAAGGCGATGTCGTGTCGCTCGGCCGCCGCACCACTTCCTCCGTCGTTCAGGCGATCTTCCTGGTCGTGCTCATCGACGCGATCTTCGCCATCATCTTCTACCAGTTGAACGTATGAGTTACGACGCCGCCCTCGACCAGAACCGTGAAACGGACGCCGGCCAGGTGGCGGTCCGGGTGCGGGGTCTTACCAACCGGTTCGGCTCCAAGACCGTCCACGAGGAACTCGATCTCGATGTGATGAAGGGCGAGATCCTCGGCGTCATCGGCGGGTCGGGAACAGGCAAGTCGGTGCTGCTGCGCTCCATCGTCGGGCTCAACAAGCCGGTCGCCGGCGAGATCGAGGTTTTCGGCCAGAAGCTCAACGATCTTTCGCGCGAAGAGCGAACAAAGATCGAGCGGCGCTGGGGCGTGATGTTCCAGGACGGGGCGCTTTTCTCGACGCTGACCGTGCGCGAAAACGTCATGGCCCCGATGATCGAGCACACCAAGATACCGAACCTGCTGATGCGCGAGCTTGCCGATCTCAAGATCAGGCTGGCCGGACTCGAGCTGGAAGCTGCGCCCAAGGCGCCGTCGGACCTTTCAGGCGGCATGCGCAAGCGGGCGGCGCTGGCGCGCGCATTGTCGCTCGATCCGGACCTCGTTTTCCTCGACGAGCCGACCGCCGGTCTCGATCCGATCGGCGCCCAGAAGTTCGACGAGCTTGTCCAGTCGTTGAGCCGTGCGCTCGGGTTAACCGTATTCCTGGTTACCCACGACCTCGACACGCTGGTTGCGATTTGCGACCGCGTTGCGGTGCTGAGCGACGGCAAGGTGCTTGCAGTTGGACCATTGGCGGAGGTTCGCAAGAACCCCCATCCGTGGATTCAGGAATATTTCTCTGGCCCACGGGGCCGGGCGGCGGTGAGGTAAATGGAAACGCGCGCCAACTATGTGCTGATCGGCGCCTTCGTGCTGATTGGAGCGGCAGCCCTGATGCTGTTTACGCTCTGGATCGCAGGCACGCCGCTGAACCGCAGCTATTCCACGTATGACGTGGTGTTCGAGGGGCCGGTCAACGGCCTCATCGAGGGCGGGGAAGTGCGCTTCAACGGCATCAAGGTGGGCGAGGTGCAGCGCCTGTCGCTCGACCGCAACGACCCCAACCGCGTGATCGCCCGCATCCGCATCGACGCCGAGACGCCTGTGCGCACGGACAGCGTGGCGGAGCTGAACTTCCTCGGCATCACCGGGGTGACATTCATCCAGATCCGCGCGGGGTCGCCAGACCAGCCATTGATGACGCCCGAGGACTTCCAGCCGCCTCCTGTAATCAAGACAGAACGGACGGCGCTGGATGAACTCTTCCAGGGCGGCCAGGACCTGCTGACCGTCACCGGTGAAACCATCAACCGGGTCAATGACGCACTTTCGGAAGAGAATATCGCGCATGTGACCGCCATCCTCGCCAACCTTGAGACGGCAAGCGAGAAGATCGCGGCCAATGGCGGTCTGATCGACTCGGCCCAGTCGGCGCTGAAGTCGCTCGACAAGGCGGCTGCCGCCATCGAGACAGCGGCGACGTCGGTCAACACGACGGTCGACGCCGTCGACGACGACCTCAAGCAGCTTATCTCGGACGCAAACAGCATCGTCGCGGCGCTGGAGCCGGCAGCGGCGGATGTGCGTACGACAATCGAGAATATCAACGGCGCCGTAACCCAGCTCAACCGCGATCTCACGCCGTCGGCCGGGCGCGCGCTGGAGCAGATTTCGTCAGCGGCAGTGGACATCCGCGCGATGATGGTTCGCATCCAGAGCCTGCTGAACGAGATCGAACAGGATCCCAGCCGCTTCGTCTATCGTCAGCCGCTGCCGACCGAGTAGGGAAGACATGATGAAAACGCGCATCCTCCCGGTTCTCGCCCTTGCCTCCGCGCTGAGCGGTTGTCTGTCGGTTCTTCCGGAGCCGCAGATTCCATCGGCGCTGATTGCGCTGCCCGCTGATCGTGCCCAGGCGCCGGCCGATCCGCTGCAGGCGGACGTGTCGGTGTATCCCCCCGATTCGACGCGTGCCTTTGCCGGCGTCGATATCGCCGTGCGCACGGATCAGGAAATGGTCTATCTGGGCGATGTCCGCTGGGTCGATGCGGCGCCGCGCCTGCTGCAGAACGCCGTTGTCGATTCGCTCGCCAAGGCAGGCGGGAATGGCCGGGCCGTGACCGCCCAGATCGGCGCGCTGGTCGACTATGAAGTTCGCTGGCGCATCATCGACTTTTCGGCCAGCCGCGATGCCGGGCCTGTGCGGGTCGAGGTGGCGGTGAGCCTGCTCGACGCCCTCACACGCCGCATGGTGGCGCAGGACAATTTCTCGACAACCGCCACGCCTTCGGACCGCGCGCCGCGCGCCCGGGCCGCCGCTCTTGCGCTGGCGGCGCAGTCGGTGGCCGACGAAGTCGCGGGGTTTGTTGCAAAAGCCGCCGCCCCCAAACAGCCGCCACGGTAAATTGGCGGCGAAGTCTCGTTGGTGATCCCCCTTTCGTGATCCCGGGCAGGGCTTGCCGACCAGGCGCTTGCCCGGCACGCTTGCATTCCTGACACAGCTTCCTGACGGGGAGCCGGAAATGCCTTTTACAGGCGTGGTGCGGATTGGAGCGCTTGGGCTTGCCGCCCTGGCTGCTGCGGGTTCGGCCGTTTCGCAGGTCCAGGCCGAGCAAAGAAAAGCGGACCTCGAACTTGTCCTCGCGGTCGATATCTCGCGATCGATGGACTACGAGGAGCATGCGCTGCAGCGCGACGGCTATGTCGAGGCGTTCCGCCACAAGGACGTCATCAACGCGCTAATGTCGGGGCCGGAAGGCCGCATCGCCGTCACCTACATGGAATGGGGTGGCGAGGGCGCGACTTACCAGATGATTCCGTGGACAATGATCGACTCCGCCGGCGCCGCGCACGCTTTCGCCGACAGGCTGGCGGAAGAGCAGATCAGGAGCGAGCGGCGCACGTCGATCTCCGCCGCACTTTTCGCCGCCGCAGATCTGATCGAGGGCAACGACATCGTGGCCCATCGCCGCGTGATCGATGTTTCGGGCGACGGCGCCAATAATGCCGGCCTGCCGGTCGAGGAGGCTCGCGACTACGTGCTCCGCCGCAACATCACCATCAACGGCCTGCCCATCCTGCTCAACAAGCCGGGCAGCGGTTTCGGCAACGGTTATGACATCGACCACCTCGACCGCTACTACAAGCATTGTGTCATCGGTGGGGATTCCGCTTTCATCGCGCCGGTCTATGACCTCAAGCATCTGGCGGCGACGATCCGGAAGAAGCTGGTGATGGAGATCGCGGAGCTCGACATTGAGCCCGATGCGGCGCCGATCCAGTTTGCGGAGGCCGCGCCGGCGGCCGAAGGACCGGCGCTGACACGCATCCAGCTCAAACTGCCAACCGAAAAGAGCGATTGCCTGGCGGGAGAAAAGGCGCGGATGCGCCGGGACGGCTTCAACTTCCAATAGGGCTTTCGCCGACGCTGACGGGCTGCCTGCCTTATGTTAGCTGATCAGTCACGCGCGCCGGCGTGACTTGGCGGTGACTTGGGGGGGAAAGGCCATGCCGGCCGGGTTCAAGCACAATACCGACCTGCTGCTGGACGCCGCCGACCGCGAGGCCTTTGGCGCGCGCTTTCCCCAATTCATGTTTGCATTCGATGACGCCGGATTGCGCGCGCTGTTCGAGCCGGCGGACGCGCAGGCCGCAAAAGCGAAACGGCGCAGCAGGCGGGCGGGGGTGCTTGCCGTGGCGCTGGTGACGGTCTCGTTGATGGTGGGGGCCTTCAGCGCATTCTTTGCCGGCGAGTCCTGGTTTCGCGTTGCGATAGTCGTTGCGGCCGTTGGCGCAGTTGCTGGTCTTCTCATCGGCTGGGCCGGCGTGCTGTCTGCCGGCGCGCGTGATGAATGGCTGCGCCAGCGCTATCTGTGCGAGCGTATCCGGCAGCTGCATTTCCAGACGCTCGTGCGATGGGCGCCGATGATCGTCGACGCCGCGCGCAGGAATGATGCGGCCGGTTTTCTGGCCGCGCGTCTCCAGCGAACCGAGAGATTCCGAAACCGGATCGTCAATCCGTCGGCGGTGAAGCTTACGCATCTTCTCTCCGAGCGCGACGAGGACGATGTGTGGCTGGTGGATGCAGAAGGCGCGACTCTGGCCGATGACGAACTTTCGCGGAAATATTTCGAGGCGCTGGAAGAGCTGCGGCTGCGGCACCAGGTCAATTTCACCAGCCTGCAGCTCCTGTCGTTCCTGGCTTTCCCGCCCAGGTCGCCGCTGCAGATGGCTAAGCTGCTGACAGGAATTGGAGCGTTCAGCGCCCTTCTGCTGATCGCCCTGGGCATTGTTGGTCTTGTGCTCGATGCCGCCACCGGACGGGTCGCGAGCCTTACCCACGCTGCGATGGTGTGTCTGGCGGTTCTGATTCTTGCTGTGCGAACGCTCGAGGAAGGCCTTCAGGTACACAGCGATGTCAGCCGCTATCGTATCTACGACGCCTCGCTGCGCCGGCTTGCTGACGGCTTCCGAGGGGCGGAAACCAGTTCGGCAAGGCAGGCCATCCTGATTGAGCTGGAAGAGACCTGTTACGATGAAATGGTCGGCTTCCTGCGCTCGCACCACGAAGCGCGGATACTGATGTGAGGATGGAAAAAATCGGGCGGCGCCGGTGAGGGCGCCGCCCAGGGCGGGAGGAGAGGTCAGGCAGGGAGACGCTAGCGGCGGGCGTCGGCGATCTGCCTGTTCGAGGCGGTCGGGGGCGCCGACTGTTCGTGCAGGGCCATCAGAGAGGGTGAGCCGATGGCTGCGACGGCCTTGCCGACCAGGTCGTCTGTGCACTCGCGGTTCCACTTGTAGCGGTTCGACGGACCGGCGAGCGACATGCTGCGCGAATGGCGGCTGCAGGTGCGGGCGGCCTGGTCTTCGAGGCTGGCGTAGGTCACCGAGACCGGGTCGCTTTTCCGGTACTCGAACTTGGCCTGGAAAGTGCCTTCGGCGTGGGCGGCGGCGGCGAAGCCGAGGCCAACGAGGGCGGTCGTCAGGGTCTTGAGGTAGGTCACGTTAGTCTCCTGGGTTTGTGTGGGCAGCGCATTTCGGCTGCGTGTCGAACCTCGGCCTGACCCGCCCAAACGTCCTGATGGCCTCCCAAGGATGCGGCGTGGTTGCGCCGATGTTTTTCTGATGGATGTTGCGGTGCTTGAATCGAAAGGCATTTTCCTGACCTGAAGGCGCGCGGAAAAATGCCGGGCGTCGCCGCTTAAACTGTTTGGTGATAGGAGCGGGCGGCCAGACGGGACTGTGAACGGTGTCGCTCGAAGGGAATTTCACATCCGGACCATTCCAGGTCGCCGACCGGACCGTGTTCCCGACCCGAAATCGGGTGCGGGGACCGGCTGGCGAGGTGCATATCGAACCCAAGGCGATGGATGTGCTCTGCACTCTGGCGGGGCGAAGCGGGGAGGTGATGTCCCGCGAGGCGCTGATCGACGCGGTCTGGGCGGTGCGCTTTGGAGGAGATGAAAGCCTGACGCGGGTCGTCTCCATGTTGCGCAAGACGCTGGGCGCGGGGGCGATCGAGACGGTTTCGAAGCGAGGCTACCGGCTGGCGGTGGAAGTGAGACCTGCCGTCGAGTCGCCAGGCGCGGCCAAACCGGCGGCATCGGCCGCTGCTTCTGCGCCGGCCCCTGCGCCACCGCCTACGGTATCGCGGCCGGCGCGCGCGGGTCGCGCCTACAGGCTGAGCCGTCAGGGGCTGGGGCCGCGGACGATGTTTCCGGTCTCCGGGCTGGATTTCTGGCGGCTGCCGGCCGCGGCGGTTGCGCTGGCGATAGCGCTGGCGCTTGGCGTCGGCGCGGCCGATCTGATGGTGCAGCGCTGAGGCTGGTCAGAGGGCGGACGCTGCTTTCAGGAACCGGTCGATGTCTTCGGGATCGTGATAGAGGGCGAGGCCGATACGCAGGACATCGCCACGGGAATCCGTGACGACGCCGGCGCGCGCAAGGTCCGCCTGCCAGCGGCTGGCATTGGGCGATTGAAGGGCGAGGAAACGGGCGCGAGGCTGGCGGGTGTCGCCGTTTATCAGGCGGGCCGCGCCAAGCGGCGTATCGTCGAGGCCTGCCATCAGTTGCTTCATCAACGCATCGACATGCTCGTTGACAACAGGTGTTGAGAGGCCCTCGCGTTTCAGCATGTCCTGCACGGCGTTGAAGCGATAGAGCGCGGAGGGGTCGAAGGTGGCGCCCATGTAGCGGCTGGCGTCTGTCGCATAGCCAATCGCGCCTTGCCGGGAGGCGAGTTCATCGAATGCCGCGAACCAGCCGGTGATTTCCGGCCGCGCGCCAAACCCTTCGGGTGCGTGCATGAAGGCCGCGCCTTCGCCGGCCATTGCGTATTTGTAGCCGCCGGCGATGTAGAAGATGCGGCTGGCGACCGTTGAAAGATCGACATCGATGGCCATGAAGGCGTGATAGCCGTCGATGATGATCCACGGACCGTCAGGACGCGCAAGTGCGGCGAGGTCTTCGATACGGTCGAAGACCTGGCCGCTGCCGAACATCACGTGGCTTGCGAAAATGAGGTCGAAGTGTCCGTTTGCGGCGCGATCGGCGAAGCGCGCGGGAAAGTCAGGCTGGTCGACGGCAACGCGCTCGAGATCGAACACGCCGGATTCGACCCAGCGGGCGCTCTGGCGGCGGAAGCTGTGAAACTCGCCATCGGTTGAGAGGACGCGCAGCGGGCGTTTCCGGTCCATGGCGGAGACAATGCGAAGAAGCAGGTCGTGGGTGTTGGGCGCGAACACGATTGTGTTCGGATCGACAAGCTTCAGCTCGGCGGCGACATGGCGCTGGGCGGTTGGCCAGACCTCGCCCATCACCCGGTCCCACTTGTCGTCGGCAAGCCGTGCGGCGTCGTCCCATGCAGCGACCTGGCCGGCGTAGCTGACGTCAGGCCACAGGTGGTGGCTGTGCGCGGCCATGTGCAGCCGGCCGGGCGCCGCGGCGAGCGAGCGGGAGAAGAGGCGCTTCCAGCTCACGTGCGGTTCCTCAAAGCCTCATCCTCATAGTTTTGTCCTGAGGGCCCAGAGTTCGGGGAAGCAGCGGCGGCCAAGTGTGCTTTCGAGATAGGAGACGCCGGCGGAGCCGCCCGTGCCAGGCTTGCCGCCGATGATGCGTGCGACGGTGATCGTGTGGCGATGACGCCAAGTGGCGAGCGCATCATCGATGTCGAGGAGTTTTTCGGCGAGCTGGTAGAGATCCCACCATCGATGCGTGTCGCGGTAGACCTGCGTCCAGGCTTCCTCGACTGCAGGATCGGGCGTGTAGGGCTTGCTCCAGTCACGGTTGAGCACGTGGGCCGGAAGCGGAAAACCTCTCGCATGAAGCGCGGTGTTGGCCTCGTCCCACAGGCTGGGTTCGGCGAGCGCCTTGCGCATGACGGCCTGTGCGTCCGGCCGGTCCTGCTGCACGGCGATGTGCTTTTCGTCCTTGAGGCCGAGCATGTATTCGATCGTGCGGAACTGGTCGGACTGGAAGCCCGAGCTCGGGCCGAGTCCTTCGCGGAAGCTGGTGTAGTCGGAGGGCGTCATGGTCGCGAGCACATCCCACGACAGCGTCATCACGGCCTGGATGCGGGAAATGCGGGCGAGGCTCTTGTAGGCTTCGATCAGCGCGCCTTCGCGGACAAGGCGTCTTGCAAGCCTGAGTTCGGCGATGACCTGCTTGAGCCAGAGTTCCTTGGTCTGGTGAACGATGATGAACAGGCTCTCGTCATGCGTGGCCGATACCGGGTTCTGGGCGGTGAGCAGCTGGTCGAGCGCCAGGTAGCGCGCATAGGTCATCGGTTCGGCCATCGGCTCCTCCGCGTTTCGTGCGGCAAATCACGGAAGAGAGGATAGACCAAGCCCGACGGCTGTCATTGGCCGGTGTGACGGGAAGATTCCGCAGTTTGCGTCGCGGCGATCAGGTTGCGCCGAGCGCCGCATCCAGCAGCAGGAAGGCCGATAGCCTTTGTGTGGCGTCTTCACGCATGCGCTCGGGCATGGCGAGCTGGCGCAAGGCATCCGGCTCCTCGGCGTTCACGAAACTGCGCGCGGCCATCTGCAGGTCGCGATCAGTGTCGAGCAGGCGGGAGACGCGCTGGATTTCGCTGGGCGCCACGTCGCGGATCGCGCGGCGGCGCTGGCGCTCGCCCTGGTGGGCGGCGGAGGCGATGCGGCGAAGGTCGGAGGCCTTCACTGCGCCGAGCCGAACGCCGGCGCGATCGAGCCGGTCGATCACGTGGCCGCCTTCGTCGCGGCGGCCGTTGGACGTTTCGTCGATGCCGTTCAGCAGATCGCGCCAAGACATGGCTGGTTCGGGCTTCGGCTGCTCTGCGGCGAAGAAGGCGTCATGCGGGGCCGGCGGCTGGCTGGCCGGGCGGCGTGGCCCCTCGACCTGATGGAGGACGAGTTCCTCGTCGCGATTGCCATTGGCTGGAGCGGCGGTCTTCGTCTCGGCGAAGCTTCTCGGATCCGAAAGCGACATTGGGCGCAGCTCGCCGGGCAGCGGACGTTGCGGGACGGTGCGGAGTATCGGTTCGTCGATTGCACGGCGGTCGAGCACAAGATCATCGGACGCGGGCGCCGGCTCTTTTCTGAGGACGAGTTCCTCCTCCGGTTCGCGCGCCGGTTCACGAGCAAAGACAGGTTCTTCACGAGGCTCAGGCGCCCGCACGGGCTCCGGCTTCCGGCTCATGAAGAGTTCTGCCGGCGAACGGGAAGGCTCGCGCGACGGGGCACGTGACGGGGCAGGAGGCGCCGGCTGGTGCTGCTGCGTCATGACGAGGTCGTCGATCGTCGTCGAATGCTTCTCATCCTTCATCTGGCTGATGAGCAGAGAAGCCTTCTCCATACGGTGTTGCAGGCGTTCGAGATTGCCTTCGGCGATGCTGGCGGCCTTGGCGGATGCGTTGAATATGAGATCCGACATCTGGCTGACGCGCTGTTCGGTCTCCTGCACGTGCGTCTTGGCGGCAAGAGCGGCGGCGCGTGTGGCGGCCTCGGCCTGGAGGCCGGCTTCCTTGAGGCGCAGCATGGCTTCGCGAGCGCCTTCGGCAGCCTGTGAGGAACGTTCGTTGATCGTCTCCGTGGCCTTCAGCGCCGAGTTGAGCGCGTCGGAAACAGAGTCGCGCAGGGATTCGGCGGTGGATTTGGTGGCGGCGGTCGCGAGTTCACCGGCCTTGGTGGCGGCTTCGACCATGCGGGTTGACTGAACCAGCTGTTCGTCCAGGCGCATCAGTGCGCCGGCGAGGTTCTGGGCGCGCTTGCGGCTCTCGGCGCCCATGGTGTCGAGCTGGCCGATGCGCTGGGCGAGCTTGGCGGCGGTTTCCTCGATGCCGGAGAGGCGAGCTCTCATTGTCTCATCGGCGCCCTTGACCTGCTCCTGGGCGCCGCGCGCGGCGTCGGCGATCATCTGCGCGTGACGTGGGATCGCCTTGGAGAGGCTTTCGGTCTGCAGGCGGAGGGATTCGGCAAGCTGCGTCATGCTCTGACGCTCGGACGCCATCTTGCCAACCAGGACCTCGGAATCGGCGCGGACGATTTCAGCGGCTTTCAGGGCAGTGGAAACGCTAGTCTCGATATCCTTCCTGAGGCCATCGAAGCGCGTACGAATGTCGACAAGTGCGCGCTGCGCGTTCTGAGTCTCGCGCGTGACCGCCTCGCCAATGGCGGCGATCTCGTCGCGGGCGGTTTCGGCCGGCTCGAGCAGGAGGCGGGCGGACGTAAGAACGATTGCATTGGCCTCGGCCGAACGGGCGCTTTCGCGCGCCATGATGCCGGCGGCGATCAGGGCGATGCCCGGAGCGATGATGGCGGCAAGTCCGCCGGCCCAGACGAGCGGCGGCTGGGAAAAGAGGACTGCCGGACCGACCGCGGCCAGCATCCAGGCGCCGATGCCGCCCCAGAGCAGCGCGGCCATGGCGGCGCCGGCCCATGGCATCCATGATCCGGCTGTGCGGGCAGCCTCAATCTGGGCGCGGGTGCGGCTGGACGATCGGGGGGACTGGGTCATGCGGCGGTAAAATCAGGTCACTATGGCAAAGTCTCGCCGCCAACCCGGCGGGCAGGTGATCGCGGACCCGATAGTGCAAAGACCGCGCCGCATTGCAAAGGTTTTGTCCACGCGCGGCTCATTCGCGTGCAGTTGTCGCGGAAGCGAAAAGAAATCGCGCCGATTCGTGTCGAAAGCTCAATAAACGCGAGGCGCGGGCTCTTTGACCGGCTTTTCGATCGGGATGGGTTTGCTCCGGGGCTCATGGTCCTTTACCGCTTTCGGCGGCTCGGCATCTGGCGCCCCCGTCCACGCGACCAGCGCCGCGAAAACCGCATCCCTGAAGCCTACGATTACCTCGATCATCGGGCAGACCCCTTACCCGGCATGTTGTGCGGCGCTTATCGGCTTGCATCAAGGCGAAAGTTCGGCATGGCCGGCGGAATACCAAACATTTGGGAGATGGTGTTGCCGGTTGAGCCGGTCCGCCTTGTCTCGATTAACCCTGTACGGTCGCCTGCACGCAAAACAGGGCCCTTTGGGCGCTTAACCTCGTATTATGCCGACGCGCCCAGCCTCCCTCAGAGAGGGCAAATCAGGGAGCATCGCCCGTGGCGATCGACTTGGGACAGCTCAGCACCATGACCGGCGGCGATGCGGAACTCGCGGCCGAAGCGATCGGGATTTTCCGCCAATCGGCCGACCTCTGGGGCCGGATGCTCGATCCGCACTCCGAATCCGACCACTGGGCGGATGCAGTCCACGCCATCAAGGGCGCGGCGCGCAGCGTCGGCGCTATGGCGCTGGGAGATGCCTGTGAGGCCGCCGAGCGGCTTGGGCGCTCCGGAGAGGTCACCCCCGCACAGGCGAGCGTTGCCCTGTCAACGGTGAAGGATCGGCTAGGCGAAGCGATCGAGGCGCTGGCTCATGTCGAGCATCAGCTCATCATGCGCCGGACGTTCGAAGGCGTCCGCGCAGACTGAACCCGTCAGAAGCTGAACAACAGCTCGGTGTAGCCGTACCAGGTGTCGCCTTCGAGCGTGGCGTTCGGCGCCGTCTTCAGGAAGTCGCCGCGGATCAGCGCCGTTCCGCCGAGCGAAAGCCGGACCGAGTCCGGGACTACCTGATGCCGCCAGCGCAGTTCGACCTGCGTGCCGACGTCATCGCCTGATGCGCCAGCCGGATCGCGCACGCTGGAGTTGGCGAAGGAGTCGGTGGCGGATTCCAGCTTTACCTGGCGAACCATTCCCATGAGCTCGTTGCGTGAGTTGGGCCTGGCTTCGATGCGGACGCCGGGGGAGTCGAGGTTGGAGCGCAGAACCGCGCCATAGATGCTGGTTGGGCCGAACTCGAAGCTGCGATCGCCGAACAGCGGATCGAATCGCTCGCTGGCAAGATCGCCCGGCGAGTCGTCGCCGGAGGCAAGGTCGTAGTGAACGGAGAGGCGCGGCGACCAGGGTGCATCGAGCGTCCAGCCGGCTTCGGCGTGCAGCATGCTGGCGTTGTGGTCGAGGTCGGTGATGTCGGCCGGGTTCGTCGAGCTGCGGACGCTGCCGGTCTGGTGTGCGTATTCGATTTCGAAATCCCAGGTCTTCGCCCGGGGTGCGCGCCTCAGCCGAAAGCCTCCGGTCGACAGGTCGCGGTTCCGGGTTTGCGCGACGTCGCCGTCATCCTCGTCAAGATCGATGAGATAGACTTCGCCGGTGAAGGACATCGGCAGCGGCGCTTCGGCATGCCATCCACCGAAACGGACATCGTCGAGCACGGGATTGAAGACGATCTCGTTATCGAGGGCGGAGGGTATGTCGGTTGGCTCACGTGTGGTTGGCGCCGTGTAGAAGCCCATCACCTTGACGCCGCCAGGCCCGCTCCACGCGCCGCGCACGCCGTCGAAGCTGGAGACAATGTTGCGGAAACCCGAGCGGGCGACGAGACGCCGCGAGCCGACGTCCATGGTGAAGCGGCCGACCGAGACATCGAGGCTCGCACCCTTCATCAGGAAGTCCTTCGGACGCCAGGCTGCGAAGATCTGGACCGGCTCCAGCGCGTCCACTTCAGCCGGCGCGCCGCCGCCATCATTGCCGATCAGCCGGCGCGCATCGACGATCTCACCGACGAAAGCAAAATCGTTTGCGTCGATCTCAGCCTTCAGCACAGACTGCATTCCCAGAAGTTCATCGCTGCCCGTTCGCCCGGCGACGAACTGGTTCTCCAGCGTTTCGTAGCGTGGACGGATCGAGGCCGAGAGCTTCAGCCAGTCGGGAAGATCGAGGGCTGTCTGGAGTCGGAACGGCTTGCCGGCGTCTTCCTGGGCGACCGCCGGAAGCGAGATGAAGCACAGGGCCGCAGCCGCAAGCGCTCGACAGTTCATCAAGTCCTCGCCCCGTCCGGCTGGTGACGGGTCCCTCTGTCACAATTCCTTCACCGCGTGCACCGGGTTCTTTCGTCGCGGGAAGCCCTGCCGCTGCGCCGTTTACTAACTCTACAAAGTCGATATAGTTTTCGCGAGAAGCGTGCGAAAGTCGCGCTGCGAAATGGGTGGGGAAGGCGAAACGAGGCGATGATTTCACAGAAGGCGAAGTACGCGTTGCGGGCGCTGGTGGCGCTTGCGAAGCAGCCTCCTGGATCGCCGACCTTCATCGGGGACATCGCCGAGGAGCAGAAGATCCCGAAAAAGTTTCTTGAGCAGATCCTTCTCGATCTGAAGCATCACGGCATCGTGGCGTCGAAGCGCGGAAAAGCCGGTGGTTATGGGCTTTTGAGGCCTGCCGATACGATTTCGTTCGGCGAGATCCTGCGCATTGTGGATGGCCCTATCGCGCCGTTGCCCTGCCTTTCGAAGATCGCATACCGGCGCTGCACGGACTGCAAGGAAGAGGCGTCGTGCGAGGTGCGGCGCGTCTTCGCGCAGGTTGCCGATGCGACCCGCGGCGTGCTCGACCGGACGACGATTTCAGATGCGATCGGCGAACGGTTGCCGCCCCGCCTCCGGGACGCCGTCGCCTAGCCCTGTGGTTTGACAAACTCGACTTGAGCACTAGCGTATTAAGGGCGTCTCCGGAGGACAGCCCAATGCGCCGATCCATTCTCGCGCTTGCCGCGATGCTGGCGCTTGCGGCTTGCGGCCAATCCCAGAACTCCGCCGGCGAAGTGACGCTGCTGAATGTGTCCTATGATCCGACTCGCGAGTTCTATGAGGACTTCAACGCGGATTTTGCGGCCAGCTACAAGACCGAGGACGGCAAGGCCGTGAAGGTCAACATGTCCCATGGCGGCTCAGGCAAGCAGGCCAGGTCGGTGATCGATGGACTGGCGGCCGATGTGGTTACACTGGCGCTCCAAGGCGACATCGAGCTGATCGCCCGGGAAACCGGCAAGATACCCGCCGACTGGCGCACCAGGCTGCCGTCCAATTCTTCACCCTACACCTCGACCGTGGTCTTTGTGGTGCGTGCAGGGAACCCCAAGAATGTGAGGGACTGGAACGATCTCGTGCGGCCGGGCGTGTCGCTGGTGACGCCGAATCCGAAGACCTCCGGCGGCGCACGCTGGAACTATCTTGCCGCATGGGCTTACGCCAGCAAGCAGTTCGCGGGCGATGAAACCAAGATCAGGGAGTTCGTCGGCGCGCTCTACAGGAACGTCGCCAAGCTCGACACCGGCGCGCGCGGCGCCACGACGACCTTCACGCAGCAAGGCACAGGTGATGTGCTCGTCACCTGGGAAAACGAAGCCTATCTCGCCCTCAGCGAGTTCGGAGCCGACAAGTACGAGGTGGTCTACCCGTCGATCTCGATCCTCGCCGAGCCGCCTGTGGCGGTGGTCGAAGGCAATGCCGACAAGAACGGTGTGCGGAAGGTAGCTGAGGACTACCTGAAACACCTTTATTCGCCTGCCGGTCAAAAGCTCGCCGCCAGGCATTTCTACCGGCCACGCGATGAATCCCAGGCCGATCCCGCGGACATGGCGAGATTAAAGCCGATCGAACTGATCACTATTGACGATCCGCTGTTTGGCGGCTGGGCTGGCGCTCAATCCAAGCATTTCGACGAGAACGGCGTGTTCGACCAGATCTATCAGCCCGCGAGATAGACAATGGCGGCATCGGCGCCGGTGGCGGCGCAAACTTTCCGCTGGCGGCGGCGCAGCGTCCTGCCGGGGTTCGGCCTGAGCCTGGGATATACGGTCGTTTACCTGTCGCTGATCGTACTGATCCCGTTGGCGGGCCTCGGCTTCCGTTCCGCGACGCTGGGGTGGACAGAGTTCTGGCGCATCGCAACCGATCCCCGCGTTGTCGCGGCGCTCCAGCTTTCCTTCGGGGCGGCGCTGCTGGCGGCGGTGGTCAACACCGTCTTCGGCGTGCTCGTTGCCTGGATCCTTGTGCGCTACCGCTTTCCAGGCCGGCGCTGGCTGGATGCAGCGGTCGACCTGCCGTTCGCACTCCCCACCGCCGTGGCCGGCATCGCGCTTGCCTCGCTCTATGCGCCAAATGGCGCCTTCGGCGGAATTCTCGACGACTGGTTCAACATCAAGATCGGCTTCCAGCCCGCAGGCGTCGTGATGGCGCTGATCTTCGTGGGGCTGCCTTTCGTGGTCCGCACGGTGCAGCCGGTGCTCCAGGAAATCGACCGCGAGACCGAAGAAGTGTCTGCGACGCTGGGCGCCGGCCGCTGGCGCACCGTGACGCGGGTGATCTTTCCTGCACTGCTGCCGGCGATTCTCACCGGCTTTGCTTTGTCATTCGCGCGGGGCGTGGGCGAATACGGCTCGGTGATCTTCATCGCATCGAACCTGCCTTACGTGTCCGAGATCGCACCGCTTCTGATCGTCATCCGGCTGGAGGAGCACAACTATGCTGGCGCGACGGCGATCGCGGCGATCATGCTGGTGATCTCGTTCACGATGTTGCTGGTGATCAACCTGCTGCAGGCATGGAGCCGGAGGTGGTTCGGTCATGACTGACGCGGCGATCCCGATGCAAGCGATCCAGCCGGAGAAGCGCAAACCGCGGCAGGCGATAGGCGAGGGGCCGCTGACGCGGATGGTTCTGCTGGCCGTAGCCCTCGTTTTCCTGCTCGTGATCCTGGTCGCGCCGTTGATCGTCGTGTTCGTCGAGGCGTTCAGCCGGGGACTGGCGGTTTACTTCGAGGCGCTGTCGATGCCGGACACGCTGTCGGCGCTGCAGCTGACCCTGCTGGTGGCGGCGATCGCGGTGCCGGCGAACCTGGTGTTCGGGATCGCGGCGGCCTGGGCCATCGCCAAGTTCGACTTCCGGGGCAAATCTTTCCTGCTGACGCTGATCGACTTGCCTTTCGCCGTGTCGCCCGTGGTGTCCGGCCTTATCTTCGTGCTGCTGTTCGGCGCCAACAGCGCACTCGGACCGTGGCTGGAAGAGAACAACATCAAGATTCTGTTTGCCGTGCCCGGCATCGTCATAGCGACGATCTTCATCACCTTCCCCTTCATCGCCCGCGAGTTGATCCCGCTGATGCAGCAGCAGGGCTCGTCGGAAGAAGAGGCGGCGCTGTCGCTGGGCGCGAGCGGCTGGCGGACCTTCTTCCAGGTGACTCTGCCCAACGTGAAGTGGGGACTGCTCTACGGCGTCCTGCTCTGCAATGCGCGCGCGATGGGGGAGTTCGGAGCGGTTTCGGTGGTGTCGGGCCACATCCGCGGCCTCACCAACACGCTGCCCCTGCACATCGAAATTCTCTACAACGACAACAAGGCGGCGGCCGCGTTTGCAGTGGCTTCATTGCTCGCCATGCTTGCCCTCGTCACGCTGGCGGTTAAGACGCTGCTGGAAGCCAGGTTCTCAGGCGAACTGGCCGCCCAGCGGCGCCACTGATGCGGAGCACTTGAAGTCTCAATGCAGGTCCGCGTCGTCAGCGTCAGCAAGAAGTACGTCGGCATAGCCGCACTCGACGACGTGTCGTTGACTGTTGCCCCGGGCGAGCTCGTCGCGCTGCTGGGGCCCTCGGGCTCGGGCAAGACGACTTTGCTGCGCACCATCGCCGGTCTTGAATTGCCGGACTCGGGCAAGGTCTACTTCAACGACCGCGACGCTTCCGACGGCCGCATACAGGACCGTGGCGTCGGCTTCGTGTTCCAGCACTACGCGCTCTTCAAGCACATGCGGGTGATGGACAACATCGCCTTTGGCCTGCGTGCGCGGCGCAAGAAGAAGCTGAAGGAAGCCGAGATCAAGCGGCGCGTTCTCGAACTGCTCGACCTGGTGCAGCTTTCCGGCATGGAGCGGCGCTTCCCGACGCAGCTTTCGGGCGGACAGCGGCAGCGCGTGGCGCTGGCCCGCGCTCTGGCGATCGAGCCGAGCGTGCTCCTGCTCGACGAACCTTTCGGCGCTCTCGATGCGCGGGTGCGCAAGGATCTGCGCCGCTGGCTGCGCGAGATTCATGACCGCACCGGCCACACGACACTCTTCGTGACGCACGACCAGGAAGAGGCGCTGGAGCTCGCCGACCGCGTGGTCGTCATGAACAAGGGCAAGATCGAACAGTCGGCGACGCCTGACGAGATCTACGATCATCCGGCGACGCCGTTTGTGTTTTCCTTCATCGGCGAATCGAGCGTCATTCCCGTGCAGATCGGCAATGGCCGCGCTACGCTGGACGAGCGCGTTCTGGAGCTCGACGTCGGCAACATGCCGGATGGGCCGGCGCAGCTCTATCTGCGGCCCGAGGA
>DATBNA010000554.1:0-5869 GCA_036554545.1 Hyphomonadaceae bacterium | reverse complement strand
AGGCTCAAGGGTGAAAAAGCGTTACTGCGCAGGCGGTTCGGAAGGGATTCCGGTAGGGTTGCCCAGCGCTGAATCGATGGCCGCCGACAGGGCCTCCAGCGAGTTCTGCTCCACATCCTTGCCGTTGACGATGAATGCCGGCGTGCCTGTAACCGAAGCCGGAGCGGCGCGCGCAATATCGACGATGTGCCTGGTCAGCTTCTCGTCGGCGATGCAGCTGCCAACCTCGTCGGCGGAAAGGCCGTGCCGGCTGCCAAGCTCGGTCAGCTCCCGTTGCAGGCGGCGCGGCTGGCGCATGGCGCCGATCAGCTTCTCCTGGTTCTGGAACAGGTCGTCGACAACGGCGAAAAACTTTTCCTCTCCCGCACAGCGGGCAAGAGCGGCGCCGGCGACCGAAAGCTCGGGCGGCGGCGTCGGCATGACGCGATAGACCAGCTTTGCCTTGCCCGTGTCGATGTATTTCGTCTTCAGCTCCGGCAGCACGTCGGCATGAAACGCCTTGCAGTGGCCGCAGGTGGTCGAGGCGTATTCGACGATCTCGACGGGGGCGGCGGCATTGCCCATCACCGTCTCGCCCATGAAGGGCGTCACCGGGACGGTCTTGTGCGGCAGCGCCGGACCTGTGTCGTCGCAGGCGGAAAGGACAAGCGCCCCGGCGAGGGCGGCCAGGGCGGTCCGCATCATATTACTGTCCGGGCGCCGAGGCAGGCGCGGGCGGCGTTGCGCCTTCGGCCGGCGCTTCCGTCGCGGCGTTGGGGTTGAGCGCCTTTTCGATAGCGGCTTTCAGCGGCTCCCAGCCGCTGGCCTCGACACGCACATCGTTGACAAAGATCGCCGGGGTCGAATTCACGCCACGGCCCGAACCTTCGTTGCGCGAGTCGATGATCGCTTTCTTCAGCTCGGGGTGATGGTCGATGCAGGTGCGGACTTCATCCGGCGACATGCCGTTGTTCTGCGCGATGCCGAGGATGAGCGGGGCAGCCTGGCCCTGCTGCGCGGCGGTGAGGATCTCGTACTGCTGCGTGAAGATATCGTCGATCACCTTGAAGTAGGCGTCCTGCCCCTTGCAGCGCGCGATCGACGCCAGCGTGACGGCCAGATTTTCGTCGAGCGGGAAGTCGCGATAGATGAACTTCACCTTGCCGGTATCGATGTATTCCGCCTTGAGGCGCGGGAATTCCTGCTTCCAGAAATCGCGGCAGTGGCTGCAGGTGTAGGAGGCGTACTCCAGCACCGTCACCGGCGCCGTGGCGCTGCCCTGCGGCACATCGCCGAGCACCGGGTTGACCGGCACCGGCTTGAAACCGTCCGAAGCTCCCTGCTGTCCGCCGCAGGCGGCGAGGGCAAGAGCGGCGAGGAGCGCAACGAACGCGCGACGCGGAGTGAACATGATCCCAAGACTCCAGAAGCGGATGCCTGTCTTCAGCAGGCTGACCAGCGATTTCGGCGAGGTTTTGGCGAAACTGACGGGACGGGTCAACAAACGCCTGCGTCAGCCCCGATCACGCCGCGTCAAAACGGCTTTTCCAAGCTCTTCGAGGGCGCTGCGGACGGCCTGGGTCTTCACCAGGGCAAGGCTGCGGATCAGGGCCTCGCGTTCGGCCGGGCTCAGCGATCGGGGGCGGGGCCCCGAAACGTCGGCCGGCGCCGCCGTCTGGACGATGCGGATTTCGCGGATCGGCATTTTGGTTCCGGCCGCGAGGTTCACCCGCTCGAGGATGTGCTCGCGCGCATGCTGGATCACCGGGGCGGCGGCGGATGCGGCGCGCAGGTGAAGCACGCCGCCGGTCTTGCCGCGCGAGATGCGGATCAGCGTTGTCAGCTTGGCCAGCCGCTCGCCGACGATTTCCGGCCAGCGCGAGGCAAGCGAGGTCGAAGCCGGCGCGGTTTCCTTCAGGATGGGCTTCAGCGACCTGAAGACGGTGTGGCCGAGGGTGCGCGGGCCGCGGAAGGCCGGAACAGCGCGCACTTCGGCCAGCCGGGCGAGCGCCTCGGCTTCCTCTTTCTCTTTGCGCCAGTCGGTGGTCATGGGCGACAGTCTTGCCAAGTTTCGGCTGATGGCGGAATGGCGGAACTGCATGGCCGACGCAGGTAACATCATCCACAGGCCGGCGGCGATACTCACCGCTCTGGATCGCTGGTATCGCCGCCATGCGCGTGAACTGCCCTGGCGCATCGGCCCGGCCGCCCGAGACAAAGGAGAGGCGCCCGATCCCTATCTGGTCTGGCTCAGTGAGGTGATGCTGCAGCAGACGACAATTCCCCATGCCACGCCGTACTTTGCCAGGTTCCGCCAGCGCTGGCCAACAGTGAAGAAGCTCGCCGCAGCGAAGTGGGAGGATGTCTCCGCCGCCTGGGCCGGCCTTGGCTATTACAGCCGTGCGCGCAACCTCCACGCCTGTGCAAAAGCGGTTGCCAAGGCAGGAGGATTTCCACAGGACGCGGCGGGCCTGCGCGACCTCCCGGGGATCGGTCCCTATACGGCCAACGCCATTGCCGCGATCGCTTTCGACGAAAGGGCCGCACCGGTCGACGGCAATATCGAGCGTGTCGTCTCGCGTTTGTGGGCGATCGGTTCTGATGCGACGGAAAAGGGATGGCGCGCCGCCAAGGCGACGATCTCCGAAAGAGCACAGGACCTCTTCGATGCGCTTCCGAAGAAACAGAGGGCAGGCGATCTCGCGCAGGCGCTGATGGATCTTGGCGCGACCGTCTGCACGCCGAAGAAGCCGAACTGCCTGATCTGTCCTCTCAACGCGATGTGCGCGGCGCGCGCCGAAGGCGATCCTGACCGCTACCCGGTGAAGGCCGCAAAGAAGGCGACGCCGAGCCGCCATGGCTCGGCCTTCGTGCTGGTGCGCGGCGATCAGGTCCTGCTGGTGCGGCGTCCGCCATCCGGGCTGCTCGGCGGCATGGTGATGCCGCCAACGAGCGAGTGGCGCGACAGCAAGCTTGCTGATCCGCTCGAAGGCGCGCCATCGAAGGCTTCGTGGGAGCACATCGGCGAAGTTCGCCACGTCTTTACGCATTTTGCGCTGAGGCTCGACGTCTGGCGCGCCGAGGCGTCCGCCAAGGCAAGGCTTCAGGGGGAATGGCTGTCGCACGAGGATGCGCTTGCCGCGCTGCCGACGGTCGGACGCAAGGCCGTCGCGCTGGCGCTCGGCGCTACGGGGAAGCGGCGATAGTGGTGCGGTGAAGCACGCGGTCGTGCCCGGCATAGCCGCCGGTCGCTGCGTGCAGCACGGAGCGATTGTCCCACATCAGCAGCATGTTGGGTTGCCATTTGTGGCGGTACTGGAATTCCTCGCGCGACTGCCACTGGTAGAGCTCGATCAGCAGCGGCGTCGATTCAGATTCCGGCATGCCTTCGATGCCGATAATGTAGCCGAAGCACGAGAACAGCCCCTCGCGGCCGGTCTCCGGATGCTTGCGGATCAGCGGATGCAGCTGGGTCTTCTCCGCGTCGCGCGAAGGGCGGATGTCCATCGAGCGGCCCTTGTCACGTTCGCCATACTGGCCCTCGGGCGCATAGGCGCGCTTGGCGGAATGGATCGCCATTCTGCCTTCCAGCTTCGCGCGCATGGATGTCGGCATGGCGTCGAGCGCGGCATGCTGGTTGGCGAACAGCGTGTCGCCGCCAATGGGCGGGATGGTGATGCCGTAAAGGCACGTGCCCGCAGGCGGGCGCGCCTGGAAGCTCCAGTCGCTGTGCCAGTTCTCGGCAAAGAGCGGCGCGGTTTCGTCCGCCTTGCGTGTGACGGCGATGATGTGGCTGCGTCCGGGAATAGGCGCGATGAAGGGATCGTGGCCAAAGCCGCCGAACGCCACCGTGTAGCGCTCAAGATCATCATCACTCATGTGCTGATCGGGGAAGGCAAGCACGTGATGCTTGAGCCACGCCGCGCGGATGCTGGCGACATCCTCGGGCTTGAGCGGCTTCGACAGGTCGACGCCTGTGACCGTCGCGCCGCAGGCCTGGCCGGATGGTTCAACACGGATCATCACGCAGCCTCCGTCTGGAAGGCGAGCTTAGCAGAGCGCGATCAGCCCGAAAGGGCGGTGGCGTAGCGTGAACGCAGCACTTTCTTGTCGATCTTGCCTGTCGCCGTCAGCGGCACTGCGTCGAAGATCACCCTGTCAGGCTTCCACCACTTCACGATGCGCGGTTCGAGGAAGGCCTGAACATCATCCTCGCTGACCGATGCGCCATCATGCCGCTCGATCACTAGGATAGGGCGCTCTTCCCACTTCGGATGCGGCACGCCAACAACAGCGGCGATCTTCACGCCGGGACAGCCGACAGCGATGTTCTCGAGGTCGATGGAGGAAATCCATTCGCCGCCCGACTTGATGACATCCTTCTTGCGGTCGGTGATGCGCATGAAGCCGTTGGCGTCGATGGTGGCGATGTCGCCCGTGTCGAACCAGCCGTCGGCGCTCGCTGCGTCCGCATCCTTCCGGAAATAGCGCTGCACCACCCAAGGGCCCCGCACCAGCAGAGCGCCCGAGTTCTCGCCATCCCACGGCAGGTCCCTGCCATCCTCGCCGACGATCTTGAGTTCGATGCCGAACTGAAGCCGGCCCTGCCGTGTCCAGATCGCCTCGTCCATCGCCTCTTCGCCGGCTTCGGCAAGCTCGGGCGTTGGCGTCGCCACCACGCCGAGCGGGCAGGTCTCGGTCATGCCCCAGATCTGCAGCACGCGGACGCCGTATTTCTTCTTGAACGTCTCGGCCATCGCGCGCGGCACGGCCGAGCCGCCGATGACAAGCCGCTTCAGCCTGCCGGGCTTCTCGCCGGTCTTCTCGAGATGCGCGAGATACATCGTCCAGATCGTCGGCACGCCGCCGGAAAAGGTGACGCCTTCCCTTACGATCAGCTCCTGCAGGCTCGCGCCGTCCATTTTATCGCAGGGCAGCACCATCTTGCAGCCGTTGACCGGCGCAGCAAAAGGCAGACCCCAGGCCGTGGCGTGATAGAGCGACGAGCAGGGCATCACTACGTCGAAAGCATCGAAGCCGAACGCGCCGGCGAGACCTGAAGCCATCGCATGCAGCACCACGGCGCGGTGGGAATAGAGCACGCCCTTCGGATCGCCTGTCGTGCCTGACGTGTAGCAGAGGAAGGCGCCGGCGTTCTCGTCGACCTGCGGCCAGGCAATCTCCGTGCTTTCCTTCGCCAGCAGCGCCTCATAGCTCAGCGCCCCGACCGCGCCCGGCGTCGTGCGCGCCTCGTCGGACAGCATGATCCAGGCGCGCACATGCGGCAGCTGCGGCGCGATGCGTTCGACCACAGGCAGGAAGTTGCGATCGAACAGCAGCACGCGGCTTTCGGCATGGTTGATCGTGTAGATGATCTGTTCGTCAAACAGCCGTGGGTTGGCCGTGTGCAGCACGGCGCCGAGCCCGGGCACAGCATAGAACAGCTCAAGATGCCGATGTGTGTTCCACGCCAGGCTGGTGACGCGATCGCCTGCCTTCACGCCAAGCCGCTTCAGCGCGTTGGCGCACTGGGCCGTCCGCCTGAGGCAGGCCGCGTAGTCATAGCGCCAGACCGGCTCGTCCACGAGCCGCGAGACGATCTCGCGCCGCGCATGCGCCGTCGCAGCGAACTTCAGGATATCGATGATCTGCAGCGGCGTCGTCTGCATAAGTCCGGCGATCATGCTTGCTCCCTCGCGAATGCAGGAAGACTAGCGCACAACCGGGCTTGTCCAGAAGAGTGCGAAGCGGGACCGACCCGAGCGTCGATCCCGCGAGTACCTTCAGGTCATCGCCGCTTTCACGGCCGCCGGCGTGATCGGGATGTGGCGCAGCCGCGCCCCGCACGCATTGAAGATTGCATTGCCGATCGCTGGCCCGACGATGGTTG
>DATBNA010000541.1:0-2705 GCA_036554545.1 Hyphomonadaceae bacterium | reverse complement strand
TACAGTCGCAAGGGCCGCAACTGGAATGCGGCGTGGCGGTTTCGTGGCGGTCAGGGCCACCGCCCGGATTTGATTGGGCATTCGCCGTCAGCAGTTACAGCACCACCTGTTCACTGGAAGGGCGGTGCGGCGCTCTGTACTTCTCCCGCCATCGACGGCGCCTCCTCCCCGCTCCCCGGGCGCCCGAGACCGCCGCACGGCTTCGCTTCGCCCGGACTGCAAAGCAGCAGGCGAACGAGACCGTGCCGGACGGAACAACAACAAGAAGAGGAACAGACCTCCATGTGCGCGATCACCAACCCTGTCGAAACCATCCGGCTTACCAACGGTCTCGATCTGCAATACCGCGAGAGCGGCGACCCGAACGGCCAGCCCGTCATCCTGCTGCACGGCGTCACCGACTCGCTGCGATGCTGGAAACCGTTCACCGACGCTCTGCCGCCGCACCTGCGCGCCATAGCCGTCTCGCAGCGCGGACACGGCGATTCATCGAAGCCGAAGGGCGACTATGGCTCGGCTGCCTTCGCAGGCGACCTCGCCGCGCTGATGGACGCGCTGGGCATTCGCCGCGCCCATATAATCGCGCACTCGATGTCCACCTGGATCGCGCAGCGTTTTGTGCGCGACTATCCCGAACGCGTCGAAAGCCTCACGCTGATTGCCGGCTTCGTCACGCTTGACGGCAATCCCCTGGTCGGCGGCCTCGTCCATGAGATTCACGCGATGGGCGACACCGTCGACCGCAACCTCGCGCGGGCCTTCCAGGAGGGTACGGTGTCGACGCCGCTCGCGCCGCTCTATCTCGACATGGTGGTCGATGAGAGCATGAAGGTTCCGGCCCATGTCTGGCGTGCGGCTTTCGCCGCCATGCTCTCGGAAAAGCCTGATGCGACGAGCATCGACTGTCGCACGCTGCTGATCGGCTGCGGCAAGGACGAGTTTTTCAGCGACGCCGATCGCCATGCACTGGCGTCGATCTTCTCGAACGCGCGCGAAATCTTCTATCCCGACCTCGGCCACGCTCCGCACTGGGAACAGCCGGCGCGCGTCGCCAGGGACATTGTCGCCTTCCTGGGTTGAGCGTCAGGCCGCCGGCACGCGCAGCGTGAACGCCGCGCCGGTTTCGCTGTTGCTCGACAGCTCGAGATCGCCCTTCATCCCGCGCGCAAGCTCGCGCGCAATGGCCAGGCCCAGGCCTGCCCCGTCGCGCGAGCCCGATCCGGAGAAGGGCTGGAACAGGCGGCCCATCACGGCAGGCGGAATGCCGGGTCCGTTGTCGGCGATCTCGATGATGACGCTGCCGTTCTGGCGGAAGGCGCGTGCGCTGATCTTTCCTGATCCGTTGCGTCCCGGCTGTTCGGATATCGCCCGCGCCGCGTTGCGGACCAGGTTGGCGACGATGCGATGGACATGATCGGCGTCAGCCGAAGCCGCTAACTGCCCCGGCGCATCGAGGGTCCATTCGATGTCCGCCCGTCCGGCAAGGCCCTCCGCCGCCGCTTCCTCGATCGCGGGAATCACGTTCACAGGCGCGACTTTCGGCGCCGGCGGTTCGGCCCGGCCGTAGCGGAGGGTCGCCTCGGCGAGGCTGATGGCGCGCTCGATCGCCCGCTCGAGCCTGGGCGCCGCGCGCTTGACGCGCGGGTCTTCCGACTGGGCGAGGCCTTCTGACACGATCTGCGCCGCGGACAGCGAATTGCGCAGGTCGTGGTTGATCTTGGCGACCGCCTCGCCCAGCTCGGCGAGCCGTTTGCGCTGGCGGAAGGCCGCCGACACCTTCTGCTGCATCGCATGCAAGGCAGAGTTCGCCCGCTGGATCTCGTCCGTCGCCCCGCCTGTCGGCAGCTCGACCTCGGCGCCCTCGGGCGCCTCGGCAAACCGGACGATCGACCGCGTCAGCCCCTGCATCGGCTTCACGACCAGCCGGTAGACGGTGAAGTAGACCAGCGCTCCCGCAACCCCGGACACGATCAGCGAAACCACCAGCAGCGTCCGCGAGAACCCGAGCAGCCCCGCCTTCAGAGCCGCTTCCGGCACGATCACTTCCATCTCGACATCCTTGGTCAGCGAGGGCGTCACTATGAGACGGAGAAAGCGGCCATTCGGCGCGAACATGTTGCTGAAGGCGCCGAACACCGGGTCCAGCAGCGACTGCTTGCGAAGATCGACCGTGATGATCTCTGCGCCGGCGAGGTCCAGCGACGGCGCCAGGATCATTTCGCGGAAGTCCTGCGCCTGTACGGCGACCGACACGACCTGCGATTGCGTCAGGAGCTGCCGCGACAGCTCGTCGCCCACCCGTCCTTCGGGCGCCGCCTCGACCGCCAGCGCGGCTATCTGCGCCGCCTGCGCCCGGCCTTCCAGCCAGCCGTTTCGGAAGATGCCCGCCAGCGCTGGATAGATCAGCAATTCCGCTATCAGGACGAACAACGCCGTCATGATCAGCAGCCGGCCGCGCAGCCCTGAAAAGAAAGAGGTTCTTGTCGCCGCCGGCTCGCTCGCCGCGACGGATACACCCTCGAGCTGTTGCGTCTCGCTCAGTCAGCGCCCCCCTTTGGGCGTTTGTTGTGTCGGTCCTCGGACGGCCATCCACCTAGGATATGGGCAGTCCGGGCCGCTTCTCATTGGGCGACCGCAAAAACCCCGAGGCCCCTCCAGTATCAGAGGAGCAGGCGACACGCACCTGAGGTTTTCACGCGGCGTGG
>DATBNA010000539.1:0-9141 GCA_036554545.1 Hyphomonadaceae bacterium | reverse complement strand
AACGTCGCCGCGAAGCTCCAGCGGCAGGCCACTCAGCGCCAGGTTCAGCGCGTCGCGGGTCACGCTGCGGTGCATGCGGAAGACGAACTCCAGCCGATCCTTGGACGTCGACTTGTGCTCGGAGATCAGCTTGCAGCGATGGCCGGTCAGCACCGCGCGATAGGCATCGGCGCTTTCGTGCAGCCGCTCCTTCGGCACCCGGTCGATCTTCACCCGGCAGGCCGGCGCCACGTCGAAGAAGAGGATCAACACGAACGCCAACGCGGTTATAATCACCGCGAGGTGCGGCAGGCCGAGGCCGGCGACCAGACCCGTCAGCGTCACCACGATCAGCCGCCCGTTGTCGCGGGTGGAGCCCGTATCGGTGCGGAAGCGGATCAGCCCGCCGATGCCGAACACCACCACGCCGATCACCATGCCGAACTCGAGCACGGCAACGCCAATCACGGCCCCGATGAAGGCGTACATGATGTAGAGCTTGGGCATGTCCGCCTCGATCAGGCGGTCAACCGTGCGCCGGCTTGTCGGGTGGAAGCCGATCACGGCGCCAAGGACGATGGCCAGCACCAGGGCGCCGATCGACTCGCTGATGAACGCGGTGTCGCTGAAGCCCTCCCAGCCGACGCGGACCAGCTCGCTGGCGCCCGTGTCGAACAGGCCCGGCTGCTGCGCCAGTGCAGCCTGCGGCGCCAGCAGTAACGCCGCCAGCAGAGCCCAGAACGTCCTCATGCCGCTTTCCCCGATCCGTTTCAGCCGATGCAACCCTTGAGCAGCTTGGCGAGCTCCTGCGGGTTGCCGATCTGCTCGAAGAAGCCGGCCAGATAGGCGCCGGCCTTCTTGCGCCTGTACGCGTCAAGCTGCGGCGTCTGGTCGAGCACGCCCAGGATCGCGGCCTTCTGCGCGATGAATTCCGCCGCGACGCCCGAGGCCTGCTCATTGTAGCGACAGTAGCCGCGAAACTTCCGTATCCGAACGTTCGCCACCTTGATGTTCGCCGGCGGCGTGGCATAGGGCGCATCAACCATGCCGGAGTGGTCGAAGTCGTAGGGCGTCGGCGTCAGGTTGGCCTTCGCGCCGGCCGCCCCGAGGAGACGGGAGTTGTGACAGCAGTCGTCGCCGGGCGGCCCGGCGGTCATGGCCCAGTCCAGATTTCCGATCATGTACTGGAAGAACGCCAAGCGCTGCGCGTCTTGCGGATTGAGCTGGGTGACCGCCAGTACGTCGCGGGTCTCGAGGTGCTTCAGGTCGTTGCGCTTGGCGACGTCGTCCACGTCCTCGATGAAAAAGCCCACGCGCGTCGTGACCGGGCGGCCTGCGTTGTCGACGTAGTCGATCGTCGCCAGCCGGGCGCCGAAGCTCACCGGGGTCAGCAGGTTGTACATGCGGTAGGCCGCGTACTCGAGCAGCACATGCTGCTGGAAGCCTTCCCACGACTGGCAGTGCGTGACCAGCTTCAGACGCTTCTGGCCCTTGAACAGCGAGGTGGCCGGCGGCTTTTCGACGAATTCCACCCGCAGCGGCGGGAAGCTGCAGATATTGGCCTTGAGGCGCGTGATGCCGCGGGTCGAAAGCTCGATCGCCAGGGTTTCCGCCGCAGGCCCCTGCACGGTCAGGGAGCCCGGCGCGGTCACGTCGCCCTGGCGCGGCAGCTTGCCGACGGGCCCCTTGATGGTCAGGCGGATCGGTTCGCTGGCGGCGAACAGCGGATCAGGCTCGGCCACGGCTGCGGGGCTGGCGGTTGCAAGCGTCAGCAGGGCGGCCGCGAGGACCGCCGGAAGGACCGTGCGCTTCATTTCGCTTCCTTTTTCACCGGGTCTGGCCGCGCGACGACATGGGGCAAGACCGCTCCGTCGAGGATTTCCAGATAGGTGAGCGTGCCGCCGTAGGCCGACGAGATGCCGGTGTCGATCAGAACCAGCTCGCCCTCCTCGCGCACCACGATCCCCGACAGGTTCGGCGTGTGGCCGATCACCATTCGCCTGGCGCCGAAAGCCGCCAGCACCTCGTCGAGCTGTTCGGCAACGCTTGGCGGAGGCGGCGTGGAGGGCGCGGCCGGCGTCTCCGGCTCCCGCATGACCAGGTCGCGGTACCAGAGCGGCCCGGACGGATCGTTGATGATCGCCCCGGGCGCCGTGGCCTGCGCGGCGAGCGCGGCGGCCACCTGGCGGTTTATCTCGTCCAGGGTCAGGTGTGCGTAGGCCGGGCCGATCCCGCCGTGCAGGAAGAGGTTGCCGTCGATCAGCGCCACGGCCGGATTGCCGGCGACCCATCGGCCGATCCGGCCGGTCGGGCTCCAGGCCGCCCGGTGTTCCAGGGCGCCAGGCGGCGTGGCCGCCAGCCACGCGGCCTTGATGGCCTCACTGGTCATCGCCGGGTCCTTCTGACGGAAGGTCGCCTCGATCTGGACCTTGTTGGCCTCATAGGTCTTCTGGCGCACACGCTCTGACTTGCTGTCCGCGTAGGCGGCGAAGTCGGCGGCGGAGACGTAGCGCAGGTCGCCCGTCATGTTCATGGCTTCGTGGTTGCCCACCAGGGCCACGACGCGGCCGCGTGCGCGCACAGCCTCGCGCTGCAGCCGCATCAGGTCCTCTATGATCTTCCGCCCGTCCGGCCCGCGGTCGACCACGTCGCCGGTCTGCACGAGCACGGTCTTGCCTCCGGTCCAGCGACCTCGGCTGTCCGTCAGTCCAGCCGCCTGGGCTATGGCGCGCCAGGCGGCGAAGTCGCCATGCAGGTCGCCCACGGCGACGATGCGGTGAACGGTAGCGGGGGCCTGCGGCTCCGCCGAGGCGCAGCCAAGCAGCGCCAACGACAGCGCCGCCGCGAAAAACCCAAGCCGCATCAACAGACGGCCCAACATCCGGCCCCCTAAGCGCGGCCGATCGGACATCTTGCCCCGTGCCATGTCAACGCCCGGCCGTCAGAAGGCTGGCAACCTGGCCCATTCCTGACCGTCAGCCCGGACGCAACCGAAACGCCGCGACGTCAGGAAGAAGATGCGGCTTTGGCGACGGCCTCGTCGATCATCCGGATACCATCAAGGATGAAGGGCGAGAGTTCGCAGGCGTCCTTGCAGGCGCCTTCCATCTTCACAAGGTCAGCGCGCTGAGCGTTGGCGCCCGCAATATCACCGAGCTTGGCGTAGGTGACGCCGAGACGGCTTTTCGGATCGGGGTGCATAGGTTGTTTTTCTGCAGCGATTTCGAGGGGGCCTTTCGCCTCCTGCCACTTGCCGAGATTCATTCTGGCCACGCCCAGGTAGAAGTTCGCTTCACCGTCGTCACGCTTCCGGTTGGCCCGATTGGCGGTGCTCATGTAGAAGGCGGAATATCCGCTCTCCTCGCGGCGCGCGATTTCGACGAAAATTTCCTCGGCTCGCGCAAATTCCCCGGCTTTGAGGGCGCGCACGCCAAGTTCGAGCCTGCTTATTTCAGGCCCCGGCACGCCCCACGTCAGCTTTTGCTCGCCACGGGGATCACCGGCAGCTGTTTGCGCGTCGGCAGAAAGTGAAATTGCCGCGCTTGCCGCCAGGAGAATGGAAACAGTGACTATCCTCATGTGTTTCCCCTTAGACGTTCAAGGAAGATTGCGCTGAAACAGGCGTCTTGTCGCGTGTGACGTGGACGGAAGGGATTAACCTCGAACTCCCGAAACAACCGATCGTTCGGCGGGAAGCGGCTGACGGCTGCTCTCGGCGATTTCCAGTCCGTTTGCTCGACGTTTCGGAACGTCCGCTGTCAGACCTACTTCCGCCACCTCGTCGCAGGAGCGGCGCTTGTGAGCATGGCAACTTGCCCCCGCCCATGCCGATTGCATTTGCTGGCCGAATCGTTGGGCGCCTCTCGGCGCTCAACGATTTTCCGAGTCAATTGAGATGCTTGGAGAGGGCGCTGGCGGAGAGGGTGTCCGCCCGGACATTCTTGACTATCCCGACGCAGCCGCGCCGCTTGCGATCATTTCGTCGATCGCGGCGGCCGCAAATCCCAGCTTCGCCAACTGCTCGCGCGGATGCTCGCCCAGCCGCGGCGGCGGACCCGGAAGCTCCGGACCATCTGCGTCGCACAGGAAGCCTGCATTCAGCGCCCGGCCCTGGGCAGCGGCTGGAAGGCCTGCATCGAAACCGTGAATGATGCCGCGCTCAGCCAGATGCGGCATTTCACATGCCTCGCCGATCGTGCGGACAAGGCCGCAGGCCACGCCGGCCTTGCTGAGTTCCGCTTCCACGGCTTCGCCATCGCGCCCCGCAAACTCGGCTGCGAGTTCTGCCTGCATTGCGCCGGAATTCTTCATCCGCGCGGCCGGGGTCGCAAAGCGATCGTCAGACTGGAGGTCTGGCCGGTTCAATACGCGGCATAGGCGCTCGTATTGTTCCTGCTGCACCACTCCAAGCGAGATGCTCCGGCCGTCCCTGGTAGGGAACATCGCCGCCGTTGGCTGGCCGCTGTAGCCGATGTTTCCTGTGCGCTGCAACGCGCGGCCGGTAACGAGATAGGGCACGGCGGCCGCGGCGGTCAGCACCAGCGAGGCGTCGAACATGGCAACATCGATGCGCTGGCCCTCGCCTGTCGCGCCCCGGCGGACAAGAGCGCCGAGGATCGCCATCGCCGCCAGCGTGCCGGTATAAGTGTCCACCGCCGGAAAGCCGACGCGCATGAACGGGCCGTCCGGCTCGCCGTTGAGACTGGTGACGCCGCTTGTCGCCTGCACGATGTTGTCGATCGCCGGCCAGTCCTTGAGCGGGCCCGACTGGCCGTAGCCCGAAACCGAACAGAAGATGATGGCGGGCCGTAGCTTCTTCGCGTCCTCATACCCCAGCCCCAGACGATCCATCACGCCGGGACGGAAGTTCTCAAGCACGACGTCGCTCGATGCGATCAGCCGACGCGCCGCCTCCACGCCCCTGGGCGACTTCAGGTCGAGCACCATCGACTTCTTCCCGCAATTGGCGGCGATGAAGGCCGGCGACATGCCACGCAGCTCTGCATCCGGTCCATAGTCGCGCATCGGATCGCCGCGGCCCGGCGCTTCGACCTTGATCACTTCCGCGCCCATCGCGCAGAGGAAGTGAGACGCAAACGGGCCTGCCATCACGTGGCTGAAGTCGGCGACGCGAATGCCTTCAAGCGGCTTCATGGCTGCGACCCTGAGCATGGCGATGTTTCACCTGCCTTCAGCGCCGCAACAACCTGCTGCGCCCGGCGCAGTACAGGCGCCGCATCGCCGCCATCGACACTGGTGAGACGCTGCGCCTCTTTCAATGCCTGGGCGTTGTAGATCTCGTCCAGCCTTGCCTGATCCCGGGCGTCGAACGCCACGAAGTTGATGCCTGTCTCGCGGCCGAAATCCTCGCCTTTCTGCTGGGCTGAAGTGATCTCCTTCTTCATCGCCTCCTCCCAGACCGGAATGGACCGCTCCAGAACATCCTTCGCGCCTGCCGGCAATCGGTCCCACACCTCAAGCGACATGGCGCGGGCCGGATAGGCGCCGCGGGCGAAGGTGACGGTCGAGAAATGCTTCGCCACCTCGTTGAAATGCAGGCTCTGCAGGGTGTCGGCAGGCGCCACCACGCCATCGATGACGCCCTTGGCGAGCGCGGAGTAGACCTCGCCCATCGGCATGTTGACCGGATCGGCCCCGAGTTCCTTGAGCACCGGCGTCAACTCGACCGGCGCACGCAGGCGAAGACCCCGGAAGTCTTCCAGCGTCGCCACCGGCTTGGAGCGCGTCAGCACGCCTGGAAGGTTGCCGCCCTGCACGGCGAAGACCTTTAGGCCGGCCATCTCGTGCGCGAAGTCGGGGAATTCCTCCGAGATACAGCGATAGACCGCAAGCTGGTCGTCATAGCCGCGCGAGCCGCCGTAGAAGCCAGCCTGCGTGCGCAGCATGTGGGCGCCGGCGCGGAGGTAGATCGGCGTCACCAGCCCTATGTCGACAACGCCATGACGAACCTCCAGCATGGACTCCTCGGCAGAAAGAAGGCCGCCGCCCCAATAGGGCTTGATGCGAATCGCGCCTTTCGACTCTTCGCTGACGAAGTTCATCCAGGCGATGTCGGCGCGGCTGAACGGATGGCTGGGCGAATACTGGCTGCCATAGGAAAGGACGATCACGCCATCGTTGTCGCGCGCACCGCAAGCGGCCAGCAGCAGGAGAGCGAGGGCCGCGATGCGCTTCATGTCAGCCTCCCACCACAGATGGCAGCCACAGCGTGATGGCCGGCAAGACAATCAGCATGGCGAGGTGAACGAGGTCTGCAAGGTAGAAAGGCACGACGCCGCGGAAAATCGTGCTGACGGGAATGTCGGGTGCGATGCCGTGGATCACGTAGACATTCATGCCTACGGGCGGCGTCAGGAACCCCATCTCGATTGTGCGGACGAGGAAGATGCCGAACCAGATCGGCGACAGACCGTACTGCTGGATGATGGGAAGGAAGATGGGTGTCATCAGCAGCATGATGCCCATGCCGTCGAGGAACATGCCGAGGACAAGCAGGACGACCACCATCAACAGGATTGCGCCAAACTTGCCGCCGGGGATGGCCTCGACCCAGGACGAAATCAGCGAGGCGAAATCGGTGGCGCTGACAAAGGCGGAAAAGATGAGCGCGCCGATGATGACGAGATAGAGCATGCCGGCGGTGCGCAGGGTCTCGGCGACGGCGTTGCGCAGCATGGCGATCGCGAGCTTGCGCCTGGCGGCGGCAATGACGAGGGCGCCGATGCAGCCTATGGCGGCCGCCTCGGTGGGCGTGAACCAGCCAATGACGATTCCGGCGAGAACAAACAGCACGAGCGCCATGATGTCGGCGATCCCGCCCAGTGCAGCGAGACGCTCGCGCCAGGGTCGGCGGGGCTGGACTGGACCGAGCGACGGATTCAGGCGGCAGATCAGCCAGACGACGACAAGATAGAGCGCCGCCTGCGACAGGCCGGGGAAAATGGCGGCGGTGAACAGCTTGCCGATCGATTGCTCGGCGATGACGCCATAGACGATCAGCGCGCCGGATGGCGGGATGAGCACGCCGAGCGTGCCGCCCGCAGCCAGCGATCCCGTCGAGAGACGCGGATCATAGCCGGCCTTCTTCATCTCCGGCAGCGCGACAAGGCCCATGGTTGCGGCGGTCGCGAGACTGGAGCCGGACACCGTACCGAAGGCGGCGCAGCCCGCGATGGAGGCGAGCGCCAGTCCGCCGGGCTTGTGCCCCACGAAGCGCGCCGCAACGTCGAACAGCCGTGTCGATACACCGGCTGAAAAGAGGATGTGCGCCATGAACAGAAAGAGCGGCAATGTGCCCAGCTCGTAGTGCGAAATGGTCGTGAACGTGACGACGCCCGCTTTGATGACGGCGGCCTCTGGCGACAGCAGAAGGGCAAGGCCGCCCAGACCCACAACACCAAGCGACACGGCGATCGGCACGCGCAGGAGCAGCAGCGCGACGACCAGCCCGAAGCCTGCAAGACAGATCAGCGGCCCGTCCATCAATGGCCCTCGCCTGGCGAGGCGGAATCGGCTGGCGGCTTCCTGGCGAACAGGGGCGCGAGCATCGCCGCTGCCGCGATGAGGGCGCAGGCAAGCCAGAACAGGCGCAGCCATTTCAGCTCGATGCCGAGAAGTTCCGTTCGTTCGCCGGCGTCGCGATACTCCCAGGCGATCCACGCAGATCCGGCGAGCAGCGCCGCAACAAAGAGAAAGCCCAGCAGGGCTGCCAACCTGTGCGCAAGGTGCTGGGCGGAAAGCGGCATCCGGTGGAAGACGAGATCGACGGCCGCGTGGGTAGCGCCGAGCGATGCATAGGCGATGGCGCTGGAGGCGCCGAGAACGATGAACGCCTGCACGAGCTCGATGGAGCCAGTGAAAGGAACGCCAACGTGCCGGCCGACAACAGCAATGGCGTCGGTCAGCATGGCGCCGAGGAGGCCGATTCCGCCTGTCGCCAGAAGTACGCCGCCGATCCCCTCCCCCGGTCTTTTCACTTCTTCGCCTCCACGCGCTCGACAAGAAAGCGCGACACGGCGCCGACCATGTCCTCGTGGCTCCATTTCGATGCATCGACCATGTCGGCGGCGATCTCGAAGACAGGCACTCCGGCAGCCTCAAGAGCGTTGCGGGTGATCTTGGTGCCGCTGACTGAAAGGCGGTTGGTTTCAGGCTGGAGGATCACGCAGGCATCGATGCCGCAGGCCTTGGCCTCGCTGACCATCCATTCGTTCATCCAGGGCGGCAGGTGCAGCACCTCGTTCATGCCGCAGATACGGCTGGCGAGCGCGCGCAAGGGATCACCGAGGCCGTAACGCGGATACTTGGCGTGTGCGAACGGGAGATACATCGACCAGACGAAGACCGCGCCATGGCGTTCTTCAAGCGCGTTATAGAATCCCGGGTCGTGCCAGAGCCCCGCTCCGATCCACATCAGGCGGATGCGTTCCTGGCTGACCGTGCCGGCGCCTTCGGCGACACGCGCCTTCACCTCGTCGCGGAACCTGCGCGCGTGGGAGACGGCCCATTCCGAACCGCGATGCCATTGCGGGATCATCACATTCGGCATCTGGTCTGCGATGCCGACGGCGCAGGGGCGTGTGCGCGTGACGAGATTCGAGGCCTCCCCCATCAGCTCTTCCTGCGTGTTGATGTCCTCCATCAGCGCGCGGAGTTTTTCCGCGTCAAACCTGCGGCCGGTCTTCTTCTCGAGAAGCGCAATGAGCCCCTTCATTTCTTCGACCATCAGATCAAGGCGCTGGGAAGTGTAGACGCTCTCCCAATCGTTCTTGTTGTGCTCGAACCAGCGCGCGTCCTTGTGCTCCCAGCCGGGCGCCTCCAGCGGATAGAAGTCGGAGCCCAGCGCCGTGGCCCAGAGGCGAAAGACGCGCTGGATGCAGTCGCAGGTCAGGCGCGCGACAAGAACGGTCGGCTTAGGCAAGCCGCCCCACGGCGCGGTGGCAGGATCGTTATCCAGCGTGCAAGCAAGGCCGAGCGAGCAGTATTTGCAGGTGGAGCCAGTATAGCCGCGCTCTTCCAGAACTTTCACATAGCGGGGCGACAGCTGCTTGGCCGCGATATAGGCGGACCACCATTGGTTGGTGACGATCGGGATGTCCATCACGTGAAAGATCTCGTGCGGCGTATCGGCCTGCACGATGG
>DATBNA010000534.1:0-3353 GCA_036554545.1 Hyphomonadaceae bacterium | reverse complement strand
ATCGCCTTCCATTCACCGGACAAGGTGAAACGCTATGTCGGCCCGGCGCTGAAGGGCGAGGAGATCTGGTGCCAGCTGTTCTCCGAGCCCAGCGCGGGGTCTGACGTGGCAGGTCTCAAGACGCGCGCCGTAAAGGATGGCGACGACTGGATCATCAACGGCCAGAAAGTGTGGACCTCCGGCGCGCATTATTCCGACTATGGCATCCTGCTCGTACGCACCAATCCGGAGAAGGAAAAGCACAAGGGCCTCACCATGTTCGTGGTGAACATGAAGTCGCCTGGCGTCGACGTACGGCCGATCCACCAGATGTCAGGCGGATCGAACTTCAACGAGGTCTATTTCAACGACGTCCGCATTTCCGACAGCGAGCGCCTCGGCGAAGTGGGCAATGGCTGGAATGTGGCGCTGGTCACGTTGATGAACGAGCGGCTTGCGGTCGGCGGATCGGCCGGGCCGGAGTATGGCGAGATACTTGAGCTCGCGCGCAATACGCCGTCGCCGAGCGGCAAGGGGACGCTGATCCAGGATCAGGCATTCCGCGAGAAACTGGCGAGCTGGTATGTCAGCGCCGAAGGCTACACGCTCGGCAAGTACCGCACGATGACGGCGCTCTCTAAGGGACAGACGCCGGGACCGGAAAGCTCGATCGGCAAGATCCTCAATGCAAACCGCATGCAGGATCTCGCCAATTCGGCTATTGAGGCCGAGGACCATTTCGGCATCATCAGCGATCCATCGATCGCGGCGATGCAGGGCGCCTTCCACAACGCCTACATGTGGGCGCCGGGCCTGCGCATCGCGGGCGGTACCGACGAGATCCTCCGCAACATCATCGCGGAGCGTGTGCTTGGGCTGCCGCAGGACGTGCGCGTCGACAAGGGCGTGGCATTTAAGGACTTGCCCACAGGCAGGTAAGCCGCGCATCCGGCGCAGAAAACGTTTCAGGTGCGACTTTAGTATTGCTACGCGCCGAGCAGCGGCGCGAGGGCTACCTCCCACGCGCTGAAATCCGGCTTGCACCTTCGCCGAACTGGTATACGTGCTGCCTCCCACAAGAGGAAACTGAATGGCTGACGGGCCTGTCTCCAAGGCGCAGAAGGCATCGGCGCGTCCCGAATGCGCGATCGGCGCTGCGGCGGCGCGCATTGCCGAAGCGCTGGCCAAGAAGAATGTGCTCGCCATCATCTCAAGCGACTACCGGGCGCGCGACATTCACACTGCGCTGCTCGGCGCCGCGCCCAAGGCGCAGGCGATCTTTTTCCCACCGAGCGACGCCCTGCCTGGCGACACCCAGCCGCCAACAGCAGCGAACATAGGGGCGCGCCTGGCGGCGTTGAGACGGGCGAGACAGCTGACGAAGGCGCGCGTGCGCGTCGCCTGTATAACGACGGCGGAGGCAGCGAGCGAGATGCTGCCGAGCCCGACCATATTCGATGGCCCCCTGACACGATTTTCCGTCGGCGGCGGTCTGGAGCTCGACGCCTTCCGCGCCGCGGTGAACGGCATCGGCTATTTCGAGGACGATCGAGTCGACGAGCCGGCCGAGTTCGCAATGCGCGGCAAGGTTATCGACATCTTCCCGGCCGACGCCACGCGGCCTGTCCGCATCGAGCTGGCGGACGGCGCAATCAAGCGCATCCGGGAATTCGATTCCGTCAGCCAACGCGGACTGCGCGATCTCCCGTTCATCGATCTCGGTTCCGCGGCCTGGCCGGTCCTTTTGGGAAAGAGCAGCATTCTCTTCGATTATTTTCCGGATGCGGTGGTCGCGCTCGATCCGGGCGCTGCGGCCGAGCGTGCGCGCTTCCTGAGCCTGGCGGCGGACGCTACGCACGGAGCAAAGAAGAAGACCATCGTCCCCAACACGAATCTGGTGTCCCAGCCTTCCTGGGATGCGGCGATGAGGAAGCGCGCCGTCGTCGACCTCGCCGCCGCAGAAGGCGAGAGGATTGTACGCTTCTCTGCAACGGTCGATCCGGTGCGCTCCATGAATGCAGAGATCGCGACGGCGATGGCGGAGAAAGCCCGCGTCGTCGTTGCCGGATCCGAACACGACCTGCGCTTCATCAAGAAGCGGCTGGGAAAGAAGTTTGCAGGCGGCGCACGGCCCATCGGCAGCTGGAGCGAGGCGGATGGCGGCTGGCTCAATCGGGTGAAGCTCCTGGAGATGCAGATCGAGCAGGGCTGGCGCGAACCGCACAGGCTGGTGGTATCCGCCTCCGACGTGCTGGGCAGCAATGCGGGACTCGCCGCCGCATCTCGCGATACCGGCGAACATCTGCTCGAGATCGGCGATGTCTGCGTGGGCGACGTCGTGATCCATGAGGACCACGGCATTGCGGTCATCGCCGGCCTGAGCCGTCCAGCGGGCTCCAGCGTCGTCGTCGAGGCGATCGAGCTTGAATATGCTGGCGGCGCGCGGCGTCTTGTGCCGGTCGAGGAAGCCGATCGTATCTGGAAGTATGGCGCAGATCGGACCGCCGTGACTCTGGATGGGCTGGACGGCGTCAGCTGGCGCAAGCGTCGCCTGATAATCGACCGCGCCATGACCGAGACGGCCGCGGACCTGACGCGGCTCGCCAAGGAAAACGCCAAACGCCGCGCCGTGAAGATCGAGCCTGATCCGGCCGCCTATAGCGATTTCGTCACGGGTTTCCCGTTCACGGAAACGCCTGACCAGTCGCGCGCCATCGCCGCGGTTCGAGAGGACCTTGCATCCGGCCGTCCAATGGACCGGCTGGTGATCGGCGATGTCGGCTACGGCAAGACCGAAGTCGCGATGCGCGCCGCAGCACTGGTCGCGCTGGCGGGCAGGCAGGTCGTCATTGCCGCACCGACAACGGTCCTGGTGCGACAGCACTTCGAGATGTTCAAGCAGCGGTTCGAGCGGACAGGCCTCAAGGTCGCCTCGCTGTCGCGGTTATCCGATGCGAGCGAACGCAAGCGCGTGAAAGCGGGCCTGGCCGACGGCTCGATCTCGGTAGTGATCGGAACTGGCGCTGTTGCGTCCGAGAATGTGGAATATTCCAAACTTGCGCTTGTCATCATCGACGAGGAGCAGCGCTTCGGCGCCACGGACAAGGCCAAGCTCCGCGATCTTTCCGATAAGGGCCATCTTCTCAGCCTGACGGCCACGCCTATCCCCCGCACCCTGCAGAACGCGCTGCTCGGTCTGAAGCAGATGTCGGTGATCGCTACGCCGCCGGCGCGGCGACAGCCGATCCGCACGCTCGCTGGCGTATTCGACGAAACGCAAGTCCGAACCGCGCTGCTGCGCGAGAAGGACAGAGGCGGACAGAGCTTCGTCGTGGTTCCGCGCATCCAGGACCTGGCGAGCCTCGCGGCGACCC
>DATBNA010000528.1:0-6373 GCA_036554545.1 Hyphomonadaceae bacterium | reverse complement strand
ACATCGTGCCGACAAGCCGGCGGGCATCACGGCTGGTGATGCGGTGATAGGTGCTGAAGTCCGTGTTGCGATCCTCGAAGAACAGCAGTCCGGCCATGTCGCCCGTACGAGGCGCAGTCAGCGAGATCTCGCTCAAACGGCCAAACAGGATGGTCGAGGCCGGCCCCGTGAGAAAGAAGCCGACATTCTCGCCTTTCAGCACGCCGCCGCCGCCGACGAGGAGTTGGCCGTCCTTCATGGTGTAGACGCCAGGCTTCAACGTGACCTGACCGCCGAAAACACTGAGCCCGCCGCAATATATACCCGGCGCAAGCGTCACCTTCTTTCCCGGCGGAACCGCCACGTGCTTGTAGTCGCAGTGATCCAGGTCGCCGACTTCGGGATTGGGCCGGTCCTGCAGCGGGTCTTTCAGCGGCGCACAGTCCGTGATCGGCGCCGACACCGAGAATGCCTCTTCGGATCCCTTGAACCCGCCGGCGATGCAGATCAGTTCGGCGCTCACGCGCGCAAGGTCGTGCAGCCAGAGCGACTTCGTGCTGAGGGAGTTGGAATAGACGGCGCAGTCCTTCGCGGTCAGGCGCGCGCGGTTCATCATGTTCAGCGTGGCGACGCTTTCGGTGTCGAGCCCGATCATGCAGACATAGCCGCCGCCCGAGACCTCGGCCGTCGCACTGGCGGTCACTTCTTTCACGTTGGCCATCGGCCCCGGGAAAAAGGTGCGGGCTTCGGCGACGATTGTGACTTCAACCGCATCGCGCCCGTCGAGAATGTGCGCTGTTGTGGCGTGCGGCGACTTGTAGTTCGCCTTGACGAAGCTGGCGGCGACGGACTGCGTCCGGTCATCGCCGGCGGTGGAGACGATCAGCTCGTGTGCGGACGCAAGCGCCGCGTGATCGGCGATGCTCTGCAGCGAGCGTTTCTGGTCGGACAGCGAAATGTAGTCGGCGACGCCGGCCACGAGAAAAGCCACGACGCCGATGCCCACCGACATCACGATGGCCATGTTTCCCCGACCGGATTTTGCGAACCGATGCAGCATTTCCGACACCCCAGCCTGCGCGGCCGGGACACCTCCCAAGTGTGCGGAAAGTCTGAGCCATAAGAGTTTCCTGCTCGGTAATTATCCTAGATAAGTTGTGGGAATTAGCGAGGATCGCGCGCCGTCGCCGCTACGGCAGCCCGCCAAAAAGTCCCGGAATTGCGGTTAACGGTATGGCGAGGCCGCCACGCGGGGTTGCTACCCGTCGCGGCGGCCTCTCATGCAAAATGGCCCCTTTACGGTGATCTCATTCTGCGTCGCGGCGGCTCAGGTCCGTGCTTCTAGCCGTTTGCGGCGGGAGAGCGCCGACGTGACCAGAGCCGCAGCACAAGTAGTGGCACCGAGCGGTGGTTTTCCTTGTTCTCGCTCTAGCCGGTGATCAGGTAGGTTCCTCGGGCCGGTTCGTATTCAGACGAGCCGGAAATGGCATGCGTTCGCGGGCGCCGCATCGGGCGAATACCCCCATTTTTCAGTCAGCGGTCCCCTATTTCTTGGCTTCGGCGAGGAGGCCGCGGCGGCGGGCTTCGGCGGCGGCTTCGCGCCGGGTCGTGGCCTCGAGACGGGCCATCAGGGCCGAGACATGATGCTCGGCCGTCTTGGCGGAAATGCAGAGTTTATCGGCGATTTCCGAGTTGCTTAGCCCTTCGCCAACCAGCTCCAGCACCTGGCTCTGGCGGCGGGTGAGGCCGGCAGGGTTCGCGCGGGTGCCGGCAATCGGCCCACGCGGCACGGCCCGGACGCCCCCTGCCCGCATTGTCCGGCGGAGGCGGGCGGCGGCCGGCGCGGCGCCCAACCGGTCGAATATCGCCAGCCCCTCACGCTGTGCGACCTCGTCGCCGCTGCTGAGCGCGATGGCCTCTTCATACGGGAAGCCGAGCTTGCGCCAGGCTTCGGCGGCTTCCTTCCAGCGTCCCTGGCAAAGATCGCGCATCGGCTGCGACAGTGTCTTTACTGACGGGACGGGATCGCCGAGCAGGTAGAGCCACAGCGCGGAAACCTCCGAGACCCATCGCGTGCCGCGTTCGAGCGCCAGCGCATGCAAGTCGCGCAGCCGGGCCAGCACGGCCGCGACTTCGGGATCCTGGGTGTTGGGGCGTCCATTGTTGGGCGATGGCGGACGGCTGAGCCACAGCGATTCAGCTTCGATCGCGACGACAAAGATTGTCCGCTGCAGTTCCGACAGGCTCGCCGCCAGCTCGCGAACGACTTCCAGCGGAGTTTCCGCATCGGGGTCGCCGCGGCGAACGCGCAGACGCGCCAGTGCAAACAGCGCCGGCGAACGGAAAAGGACAGGCGCAAGGCTCCAGCCGGCGACGAGTTCGGATTCCTTTTCGGCGGCGGCCCAGTCGCCGCGGTCGATGTTGATCATCGCTCGCCAGCCGCGAAGGTAGGATTCCCAGTGGATCAGGTCGCGTTCGGCCGCGTAGGCCACGCCGCGCTCGATATACTCCAGTGCATGGTCGTAGTCGCGGCGCCAGTAGGCCGTGCAGGTCATGTTGCACGAGGCGCGCTCGACATGGTCGTACAGGTTGTTCTTCCATGCCAGGTCGAAGCTGCGCTCCAGCTCTTCGGCGGCGGCGCCCGGCGGCTCGAAATTGGCGGCGCCGACATTTCCCAGCGCGTGGATGATGACTTCCTGTTCGCCCAGCCGTTCGGCGAGGTCGATGGCGCGCCTGCCCCACTCGACCGCGGTGTCGAGCTTGAATGCCAGCATCTCGAGCTGCGAGCGGTGCGAATAGGCCCACGCCAGCTCCGGCCCCGGCGGCGCAGCTTCCAGAACGGCGATCGCTTCCGCGACCGCCTTCTCGGCCTCCGCCCGCCGCCCGCACATCCAAGCGATGCGGGTGAGCTGGGTAAGAACACGTCCAAGGCCGATCGAGTCGCCGGAACGTCGGCGAAGCTCGGCAGCCTCGGTCATCGACGCCATCGCCGTGTGCGCATCGCCCCACAGATGCGCCTGCCGGCCGTGACGCTCCAGCGTGTCCACGACGTCTTCTGGCGAAAGAGCCTGCCGCTGGCGCAACACGGCGCCGTAGTGTGCGGCGGCTTCCCGCGAAGCGCCGGTGCGCGAGGCCTCGTCGGCGGCACGGCGCGCAAATTCGATGAAGGCCGGAATGTCGCCAGCGCGCTCGGCGTGGTGAGCGATCTCGCTGGCGCGCGAGGCCGGGTTCTGCCGCAGGATGTTGACGACCTTCTGGTGCAGCTCGCGGCGCCTGCCCGGCGCCAGCGACGTCTCGATCGCGCGCCGCGCCAGCTCGTGGCGGAATTTCAGCGCCTCGTTGTCGAGCACCAGCATGCCCTTGACGATGCAGGCGTCGAGCCCGGCCTCGACATCGCCGGCCAGCAGCGTGCCGACCAGAACTATGTCCGCGCGGCGTGGAAAGATGGAAACGACGTCAAGCAGCCTGCGGCCTTCCGGCGGCAGCCGCGCTGCACGTGCGAGAGTTGCATCGCGAACGGTTTCAGGCGTCGCGCCGCCATCGACAGCAAGCGCTTCAGTGACGAGAAAGGGATTGCCGCCGGTAAGGTGGAACAGCTCTTCGCCTTCCCGTCCTGCAACCTCGGCGAGACGGGAAACCGCTCCTTGCGACAACGGTTCGAGCACCACCCGCTCGACGCTGCCGGCGGGCGCTTCGCCCAGAACATGGCGCAGGGGCGATTGCGCCCCGGCTTCCTCGTCGCGGTATGTGATGAGGATCAGCGTGCTCAGCCGCGCGACGCGACGCCCAAGGAAGCGGATAAGGTCGAGCGTCGCCGCATCGGCCCAGTGCACGTCCTCGAGAATGAGCATGGATGGCTTGCCGGTTTGCGAAAGCAGGCGAAGCAGCGCTTCAAACGCCGTGAAGTGATGCACGCCCGGCTCGAACGCCTCTCCGCTCGCCCGGAATATGTCGCGCAGGGGCAGCAGCGGCTCCGGCGTCGACAGGTTCTCGCACGCTCCCCAATGCGCTCGCGCCCGCCCGGCATTGTCGCGCGTGAAGCGTTCGACAAGCGCCGTCTTTCCGGCGCCAGCCTCACCGGCGATGGCGACGATCCGGCCGCGGCCATCGACGGCCGACGCGAGGGCGTCGCCCAGCCGACGCAAATGCTCTTCGCGCTCCAGAAGGTCCATGGCGAAACCAGGCTGCCCCAACGAACCAACCATCTTACGCGCCGCTACTCCTCGCTTAAAGCACAGAGCGGTTTTTCCTTCGGAATCGGCGGTATTGGGGCAAAATGGCGGTCGCCGCGCCTGCTTTGGCGGAACAGCATAGCGCCGCGGCCGTTACCAACCGCGGCGCTTGAATGTTCAGGCAGTTTTCGGTCAGCCTTCGTCGCGGTCGCCGGCTTCGCTGATGTTCTTGCCTTCGCGGTCAGCCTTCCGGCCGCCTTCGAGGATGCCGTAGAGGCCGTAATTCCCCTCGTGACAGGCGTACTCGTAGACGTTGTCCTTCACCGAGTTGAGCGCGATCTCGCCCTTCCACACCTGGCTGTAGAGCTGCGGGTCGTGAACTTCGAATTCGTAGAGCACCTGGTTCTGCGAGTAGCGCGTCCAGCGTTCGATAATCTTGCCGCCAGGGGTAAGTTGCACCGAGCCGCCGCCGTTCGGATTGATGTTGATGGTCTCGGCGACGAAGGTGTCGCCCTCCCACCAGCCGATCGAGTCGCCGAGATACTGGTTCAGCACGCCTGGCTTGTGCTTGCCGCCGATCGGGATGATGCGCGCGTCGTGGTTCATCTCGGTGATGAAGACGAATGCGTCCTTCGTCTGCACGATCTGGTAGTTGTTGTTGTAGAGCACGTTGTTGATCGGCGGGCCGCCCGTGCCGCCGAAGCCGACGATGCAGCGCTCGCCCGCGCCGCGCTCTTCCGGATTGTCGTAGCCCGAGCCGCGGCCCTGTCCGCGCTGTCCGCGCATCGAGGCCAGCGTCTTGCGGCCTTCTTCGGAGAACGGGACCTGGCCGTTCGGCGGATCGACGATCCACGACGTGCGCCATGTGCCTTTGACGTTGGCGTAGCTGGAGCCCGGATCGATCCAGAAAGAGTTGTAGCCACGGCCGGACGCAAGATCCTTCCCGTCGAGCTTGCCGTCCGTGATCTTCTGATTGTCGTCGGTGGCCTGGCGGATGTTGGACGGGTTGGCGGCCCGCGCCTTGTCGTGCTCCTCATCCGTCATGATGAGGCTCTTCATGTTGCCCGGGCGCGTCATGCGCGTGTTGGAGGCGTTCGACCAAACGCCTGTGAGGTCCGGCTGGCCGATGGCGAGGCGCGGGGCGACATAGCCGGCGGCGACGCGATCGCCTTCCTTCGCCGGCTTGAGGTTCACGTCCATCACGCGTGCGCCGCCCTGGGCTGCGGCCTGGGCTGAAGCAGCGCCGGCGCCGGAGAGAACAAGCGCCGTGGCCATGGCCGCCAGTGAAACGTGGCGCAGGATCATTTCAATTCTCTCCCTTGGCGGGCCCGCCCGCGGCTGATGCGCCGGGCCGCCGAACTCTGTCTTCCCAACCCGGATCTTCCCGCCCCGAGGATTACTCCTCGTCGTCGCCGTCGACGTTGGGGGACACGCCCTTGCGGTCGGCTTCGCGGCCGCCCGAGAGGATGTTGTAGAGGCCGTAATTGCCCTCGTGGCAGGCATACTCGTACATGCCCGGCGCCGCGTTGAGCGACATCTGGCCCTTCCACACCTGGGTGTAGAGCTCAGGGTCGTGGACTTCGAACTCGTAGAACACCTGGCGGTCGTTGTAGCGCGTGAACCGCTCGATGATCTTGCCGGCTTCGCTCAGCCGCACGCTGCCGCCGCCGCGCTGCATGTTGATCGTCTCGATCACCAGCGTGTCGCCTTCATACCAGCCGACAGAGTCGCCCATCCACGGCGCCAGTTCCGGCGGCTTGTGCTTGGCGTTGAGCGGGACGACGCGCGCGTCGTGGATCATCTCGGATTCGATCACCACATGGTCGGCCGACTGCATGATCCGCAGCGTGTTGTTGTAGAGGTAGTTGCCGATCGGCGGGCCGGACGTGCCGAGGATGATGCAGCGCTCGTTGAGGTTGCGCTCCTCCGGGTTGGCGTAGCCATAGCCGTTGACGCGCGCAGGAGCTGCGCCGCCTCCACCGCCGCGGCCGCGACCGCCTCCGCCCGCCCTGGTCGGCACCTGGCCGTTGGGCGGATCGACGATCCATGACGTCCGCCACGTCCCCTTCACCAGCGCGTAGTTGTTGCCGGGATCGATCCAGAACGCATTGTAGCCGCGACCCGAATTGAGGTCCTTGCCGGTAAGCAGGCCGTCGGTGATCTTCTGGTTGTCGTCGGTGGCCTGACGGATGTTCTGGGCGTTGCCGGCGCGGGCCTTGGCG
>DATBNA010000526.1:0-8553 GCA_036554545.1 Hyphomonadaceae bacterium | reverse complement strand
GCCGAAGTATTCCCGCACGTCGTACTGGCCCTTGATAGGCAGGGTCTGGCCAAATCCGGGCGACTGGCCGCTCTGCGAGGCTGCGTCGGGATTGTAGTCCGACTCTTCATGGCGATATTCCGCGCCGATCGAGATCGCGGTTGGCGACGACGCGAATGGGCTCCTGAGGAAGTCCAGGTCGCGACTGGCCGATGCCGTTACATAATCCTGCGTTGTCAGCGATTGCACCTGAAGATTCAACCGGATGAAGTCGATCGCTTCAGGATTGATGCCCAGCGACGGGTTGAACAGGTTCAGCGGAGAACAGAAGTTGGAAGTGTCAAAGCAGGTCGTCGGGCTGGTCGCGAAGAAGGCCTGCTGGACGCGTACTGCGTTTACATCGTTGTTCTGCTGGCGCTTTAGACTGGTCTCGCCATGCGCCGCTGCAACGTCCCAGTTCCAGCCATAGAAGTTTCCACGGAGGCCAGCGAGCGACTGGAAGGTATTGTAGTCGAAGACGTAGGCGCGAGGACCGACTGGAACACCGCGCCAGCGGACGCCAACTTCCACGCACTGGGTGCCTGGTGCGGCGAGGACGCCATAGTCGTTGCCGCAGTCGTCTGGCGGGTTGTTGGCGGCAAGGTATGCCGACGCTTGAGGCGTCAGGAAGGGGCTGTCCAGCGGGATCGCGAACGGGAATCCGAACGTGCCGGACGAGGCCAGCTGCGGTTTGCTCACCGAGTCCGAATAGATGAAGCGCGCATAAGCTTCGACGCTGTCGTTGAACTCATACTTAGCGAGCGCCATCGCGTTCCAGCGCGTTTGCGGCGACTGGTACAGGTTCTGCGGGTTGAAGTCGAAGCCCTGATAGAACGGAACAAGCTGGCCGGTGTCGGTGAATTGCGTCTGTGGTCCAGAAGCGGAATCGATCGCCGACGGATTCGTTGTCGTGCTGGCGCCAGGCGTCGATGAGCCCGGCGGACGGGTCTGGTAAACCGGCTCCTTGTTCAGATAACCGAGGCTGAGAACGACATTGCCGCGGCCGTCGTCGAAACCCGCGCCGAGCGTGCCCTGATAGCTGTCGACTTCTCCGTCACCGTGGTCGGTGATGGAATAGGTGGCGTCGAACTGCGCGCCCTGGAAGTCGTCGTTCAGGATGAAGTTCACGACGCCGGCGATGGCGTCCGAACCATACACCGCCGAGGCGCCGCCAGTGACGACATCCACGCGCTCAAGCAGCGCGAGCGGAACGGCGGTGACGTCGAAGAGTCCATTCGGGTCGAATCCGACCATGCGCTTGCCGTCGATCAGCGGCAGGGTGCGTGGCGTGGTGAGGCCGCGAAGGTCGAGGGTCGAGGTGCCGGACGAACCATTGTTCACCTGCCCGCCGTTGCCGGGCAGGAATTGCGGCATGTCGCGGAGAACATCCTCCACGTCGACGGGTTGCTGCCGCGCGAGTTCGTCGGAATCGACAGTCTGGATGGGGCTTGAGGAAACCAGGCCTTCGCGCGCGATGCGCGTGCCGGTGACGACAACGACGTCACCTTCCTCGGTCTGGGGGGCTTGCTGAGCTACGGCCGGAGCGACCGCTAGCAGCGGCGCACTCGCAAGACCAAGCAGGGTCGTGCTCAGAAGCAATTGCTTCAATGGGGGTCGGTTCACGGTTCACTCCATGCTGATGAATGCCTCTCCTTTCCGCTTTGACGACCGTGATAGTTCCTGACCCCACGTCTCAGCTGAGAGGTGGCGGTGTCACAGTTCCGCCATGGTCTGACGCCGTCAATCACGGCGCCGTGGGGTAAAACGCGGGTTTCGCAAGACAGCGGAAGTGTGCAGCAATTTTGCATCAGGGGGCCGCCGCGACGGATTTCATCCCTGACTTCGCCCCAAGAGCGAGCGTCCATGCCTCTACCATGACAGGCGCATGGTTTTCTCCGGCAACCCATGCCTTGGGCTGAGGGACCGAGACTGGCGGCGCTCGTGCACAGGTCTTGCTTGGCGAGCAGGAGTCGCTGGGAAGCGTGTGGAATCACCCGGAATGGCGTCTGTGATCTGGATTGCATTTGCGGGACTGCTGCTCGCCGCCGGCGTGTTCGATGCGCGCAGCTACCGGATTCCGAACTGGATCTCCGTAGCCCTGGCGGGGCTCTTCATTGTTGCAGTCGTGACGAGCGGCCAGCCGGCGACCGGCTACTGGCCGCATGTGGCGTTCGCGGTCGGCGTCCTGGCTGTGGGCTACCTGCTTTACCTCTTCACGGGCATGGGAGCAGGAGACGCGAAGCTGGCCGCCGCCGCTATGCTTTGGGCAGGACTTCCGGGGCTTTACGCCTGGACGTTCTTCCTTGCCGTTTCGATGGCAGTGCTGGCGCTGGGACTGGTCGCCGCTCGTCGTATTGCCGTCGCCACGATGGGTCCCGTGCCGAAGCTGCGTATCCTGCAGCGCGGCGCTCCGGTTCCGCTGGGGATTGCGATAGCAGCCGCCACTATTCTGGCGTCGGGAAGCTTTGATCCTGCGCTCTGGCAGGTCTAGCTGGCTTTAATCGAGCCGCTAACGGCGGCTCTTGTCAGCTTTCTCGCTCGCGCCCTGCGTGGCCATGAGGTTGTTGTAGGCGAGGGCGTAGAAGGACGGGTGCTCCTTGAGCGCCGCTTCGTAGTACCGCTTGGCGTCTTCGGGGCGGCCTTGCAGCATCGCGACGTAGCCGTAGTTGTTGAGCGTGCGGGCGCGTTCGCGGGCATCGTTTCCGGCCGCTTCGAGCGTTGCCTTCTTGCCGGCGCGGGCTTCGGCGAGATCGAAGTTCGTCTTGGCCTGGATGATCTTCGGATCAGCCGCCAGCGCCTTGCGAAAGAGATCGGCTGCCGCCCCTGCGTGCCCGCGGGCAAGCAGCGAGACGCCGTGGTTGTTGTATACCGCCGCCGGCTCCTTGGTCGCGGCCAGCGCCATGCCGTAGGCTTCGTCGGCTTTCGTCCAGTCGCCGGACAGGTCGCTGAGCTGCGCAATCGCCAACCAGGACTTCCAGGCCCATTGGTCTTCTTTCACGACCGCCGAGAATTTCTCCATCGCCGCGGCACGATCGCCCTTGGCGAAGTCGATCCGGGCAAGACCTTCGACCGCACGGAGCTTCCACTCCGGGATCTCCATGAGCTTGCGGTAGTCTTCCGCAGCCGCATCCAGCTTGCCGCCAAGACGTTCAGCCTCGGCCAGGCCATGACGCGCGGAAACGTTGGTCGCGTCGGATTCGAGCGACTTGCGATAGGCGGCGGCAGCCTGATCGTAGTATCCGCGAGCGAGAAGTGTCTCAGCCTTCTCAGGCGTGATCAGGTTGCTGCCGCGCTCGACCGGCGTGACGTCGACTGGGGCGGTGGCGCAGGCGCCAAGCAAGGCAAATGCACTGACGGCAATCGCTAGTCTGAGGCTCAACTGTCTCTCCCTTGGCTTAGCCGCCCATAGTCGCTTTCGCCATCTCCCGGACGATCAGGATGATGGAGGGTCCGATAAGAACCATAATGGTCGGCGGCACCGTGAAGAGGATGGCGCCCAACGCCAGCTTCACGGGCATCATGTTGGCTTTTTCTTCGGCGCGAACATAGCGCTTGTTCCGCATCTCGCCGGCGTAGATACGCAGCGTTTCCGAGATCGCGACGCCGAACTGGTCGGCCTGCCGCAGAACTGTGACGAACGAGGCCACGTCGCCGACGCCTGTGCGCCAGGCAAAGTCTTCGAGCACCTTCTGGCGATCGCGACCGGCGCGGAGCTGATGCACCGCCAGCGTCATCTCGGATCCGAGGACTGGTGAAGACGATTCAATCTCTTTCGCAACCCGCGCCAGCGCCTGGTCGAGGCCGTGTCCGGCTTCGAGGCAGACCAGCAGAAGGTCAAGCGCGTCCGGAAAAGCCCGTTCGACAGCCAGCCGGCGGTAGGCCGTCTTTCGCTGCACCCACATGTCGGTTGCAAAGAAGGAAATGACGACGACCATCAGAATGGCGAGGATGGGCAGGGTCGGTTTCGCAGGGTTCATGAAGACCGAGAACAGGCCGGCGGCGACGACGAAGCCGCCGATGGCAATGCCCCATTTCGTCGCGAAGTAGATCCGCACTGCCGCAGGGCTGCGATAGCCCGCAAGCTGGAGCCTGGTCCTGATCCGGTTCGCCCGGTCCTCGTTGTCCGGCGTTAGATACTTCTCGAAGGAACGAAGTGCGCCATCCTCGGAGACCAGTCGCTCCAGCTTGGCGTTGGCGAACGAGCCCACGGCCTTGCGCGTCGCGCCGAAAAGCCGGCGAGCCAGGCGCTGGCCGCCCACGATGCGGTCCTGCACGCTGAACCAGACAAACGCAATCGAGGCGACGCCGAAGGCGACTGCAGCCAGGATGGGGAAGAGGTGCGTCATCTCCATAACGCGTCTCCTAGACCTCGAGTTTCGTAAGCATGCGCATCGCGAGAACGTTCAGGACGAGCAATGCAAAAGTGAGGGCAACGAGATGAGGAAACAGCTCAAAGTCCGAGACCTTGTCGTAGTAGCCAGGCTGTATCGTGTTCATCGCCATGATCATCACGGCAGGAAAAGCCGAGAGGAAGTATGCCGAGAAGCGTCCCTCGGCGGTCAGCGCCTTCACCTTCCGGAAAAGCTGGAAGCGCGAGCGGATGATCTTCGAAAGGCCCGAAAGGATGTCGCCGAGGTTGCCGCCGGCCTCGTGGTGAATCTGAACGGCAACGGAGAAGAAGCGCACGTCAGGCGATGGCATGCGCTTGGCCAGCGCGTCGATCGCTTCGGCCGGCGTCTTTCCGTAAGTGATCTGCCGCGCCACAACTTCGAACTCCGCCCCGATCGGCGCAGGCATTTCACGGGAGATGGTCTGGAGGGCAGTGGCGAGCGGGTGGCCAATGCGCAGGCTCCGCACGACCAGGTCGAGTGCATCGGGAAACTGGTCGATAAAGCGCGCCAGTCGCTTCGTCGCCTGTCCCTTGAGCTGCAAGATCGGGAAGATAATTCCGAAGATCGCGGCAACACTCAGCCGCAAGACAATCGGAATGCCTGTACCCACGATCAGCAAAACGATGGCGCAACCGATCGCATAGAGGCCCATCGAGACGTAGATGTGGTCGCGCGGCGTCTTGGACCCGGCTCTGGCCAGCAGGCCGTCGATGTAGTCGTTGACGGACAGCTTCTGCAGCGGCCGGTCCTGGCGCGCGATCTTCTCTATGGCGAGTTCGGCGGCCGCCGCTGCGCGGTCCGTCGCAAGGCGGCGTTTGCGGCGGCTTTCGCCGCGGTCGCCGGAGTTGGCGATGATGTAAATCAGGCCATCGATCAGCAGGAAAAAGCCGAGGACAACCGCACCACAGAGCAGCAGGGTGATGAACAGATTCATCAGTCGATCCCCGGCTCACAGAACAGGGATTCCGGCATGGTGTAGCCGAATTCACGGGCGCGCTGAGTGAAGCGCGGGCGAATGCCGGTGGGCTTGTGGTGGCCGAGCACCTGCTCGTTCGCATCCACGCCGAGGCGTTCGAAACGGAAGATCTCCTGCATGGCGATTACTTCGTTTTCCATGCCGGTGATTTCCTGCAGGCTCACCACGCGGCGGCGACCGTCGGAGAAGCGCTGCAATTGCACGATGACGTTTATGGCCGAGCCGATCTGGCCGCGCAGCGCGCGGACCGGAATGTCGAAGCCGGACATCGCCGTCATGTGCTCAAGGCGCGTGAGCGCATCGCGTGGCGTGTTGGCGTGGATAGTGGTCATCGAGCCATCATGACCGGTGTTCATCGCCTGAAGCATGTCCAGCACTTCGGTGCCGCGTACCTCGCCAACGACGATCCGGTCAGGCCGCATACGGAGCGAGTTGCGGAGGAGGTCGCGCTGGGTCACCTCGCCGACGCCTTCCATGTTCGGCGGGCGCGCTTCCATCCGCGCGATGTGTTCCTGCTGGAGCTGAAGTTCGGCCGTGTCCTCGATGGTGACGATGCGTTCCTTGTTGCCGATCAGGCTCGACATCGCATTGAGGATCGTGGTCTTGCCGGTGCCGGTGCCGCCGGAGATCAGCACGTTGAGGCGCGACTTGACGATAATCTCAAGAACTTCGGCGAGTTGGGCGGTGATGGTGCCGTTCTCAATGAGCCGGTCCATCGTATAGGGCATCTTCGAGAACTTGCGGATCGACAGCAGGGGCCCGTCGACGGCGCAGGGGGGCAGCAGGGCGTTGACGCGAGAACCGTCAGCCAGTCGGGCGTCGACCCAGGGCTGCGACTCATCCACGCGCCGGCCAACTGCGGAAACGATCTTCTGGATGATGCGGGTGAGGTGGCGATCGTCCTTGAACTGGATTTCGGTCCGCTCGAGACGGCCGGCGCGCTCCACGAACACCTGCCGGTGTGTGTTGACCAGGATGTCGGCGATCGAGTTGTCGTTGAGCAGCGGTTCGAGAGGGCCAAGGCCAAGCACCTCATCGAGCAGTTCTTCGAGCAGGCGGTCGTACTCGGCGCGGTTGAGCGCCGTGCGCTCTTCCGTAACCATCCGGGTGACGATCGGGTTGAGCTGCTCGGCGACCTGGGCGCGAGTCATCTTCTCCAGCGCCGCCAGGTTGATCTTGTCGATCAGACGCTGGTGCAGCGATACCTTGAGCTCGAGCGAGACGGAGCCGACATCTCCGGCGCGCGCGGTTTTCGCCGGCTCTGCGAGGGGAACGCCATTCCGGCTCGTGGGGTTGAAGCGCTCGAACATCTATTTTCTCCGGCCGAGGCCCGGGAAGCCGCGCGCCTTCTTGGCAGATTTGGCGCCGATGACGGCATCGATCGTTTCGCCGATTGCCCTGGCGAGACGCGAGTTTGGCTTGTGCGTCGAAACCGGTACGCCGCTGTCCAGACTCTCCATGACAAGCTTGTAGTCGTTAGGCAGGACCACACCGATGTCACGGTCAAGCGCGCGCGCCGCTTGCTGGATCGGCAGCCGGTTGTCCGACGCCTTGCTGCTGTAACGGTTGGCGACAATGGTGATCGGCGCCCGGGTGACGTGCTCATCGCGAAGCGTATCGAGCAGGCGGCGCGTCGCGCGCAGCGCAGGAACGTTCACCTGCGTCACAAGGAAGATGTGATCGGCCTTGTGAAGCGTGGTTTCCGTCCAGCGGGCAAGCGCAACGGGCATGTCGACGACGACATAGCTGTAGCGCCGACGGGCGAGGGTAAGAATCTGCTCAACCGTTTCGGAAGGCAATGCATCAAGCGGCATCGGCTGCTCCGGAGAAGTCAATACCTTGAGGCCGCTTGGCGTGTTGATCATCAGGTCATCGAGCATCCGGCGATCGAGCCGTTCCGGAGACTTGACGACATCGAGCATCCGCGAGTGGTGGGCGAGGTCGAGCTGGAGGTGAGCATCGCCGAACTGGAGGTCGAAATCGATCAGGCAAGCTCCGCCACGACCGTCTTTTACCCGCTGGTGAAGCTGGACGGCGGTATTCACTGCCATAGTGGTCGCACCCTGGCCGCCAGCGGCGTGAATGAAGACGATAAGGCGAGTGGCGTTGTCTTCCGAGAGATCCGTCGGCTTCGGAGCGCCAAAGTCGCGAGACGACGCCTGCGCACGCGCCAGCGTCCGCGTGATCTCTATGCTGTCTGGACGAGTAGAGAGGACGTCGTCCGCGCCGCGCTGGAGCAGGTGGATCGTTGCGGTCTTGGTGGGCGACGGGATCAGCACGACCACATGGCGGTAGTAGCCTCCCGGCGAAGCGCGCAGCGCTTGCAGCCAGTTTGAAGCTTGCTCTTCATCGCGCGATTCGAAGAAGAACACGTCAGGAGATTTCTGCTGGGTCTTCAGCGCAGCAACGGGCACCATGCCGAGCGCCGCGAAGTCGAAGACAGCGCCTTCCATCTCGTCGAAAGCGGTCTTCAGGGCTTCCTGTGTCTCTTTCTCGGAAACGGCGGCGAAGACCGTAAGATCGTTAAGAACGGCTGTGTCATAATGGGCGGACACACGGGGCGCCTCGATCGTATCGCTCATGGATTTCCCAAGGCCTCTCCCGTCATGCTCGCCGAGCGCGGTGGCAAAGCGCGCACACCCGAACAGTCATTCCCACCGGTTCCGCCACCGTCGTTACCCAGAAGGAGGCCGAGCAGGCCGACCTGAAAGGGCACGCACTCGATGGTTGCAGTAACCATCGGCGCCGCAGGTCCTCCCGCAAAACCAATGCCAGAGTAGCTGTAGGTTATGCCGACATTGTCGGCGGTGATCTGGGCGTTGAAGCGCCGCATCTCAGGCAGGATAATATTGTCAAACGTCGCTCCGCCGCAGGGCGCCCGGTTGGGGCCGCATCCGGGCGGCGGGCCATTCCAGGCGCGACAATTGTTCGGCCGGCAAGGCGTGCCATCGCGGACGGCGTTGTTCGCCGGGTCGTTGGTAAGATCGATGTTGACGACCGGCGGGGACACGGCCGCCATGCGGACGCCGGCTTCTGCGGCCTTCTCCAGCGACGCCAGGAAGAACATGTAGAGCGTCACTTCGATAACAAAAAACATGATGCCGATGAAAGCAAGGAAGACGACCACGAACTCAATGGTCGTCGAGCCGTCCCTGTTGTTCAGGAACT
>DATBNA010000416.1:0-1919 GCA_036554545.1 Hyphomonadaceae bacterium | reverse complement strand
GAGCGGTCGCCGAGGTCGATCGTCGGCGCCTGGGTGCTGTCCGGATTGATCATGATGGATTGCGCCGGCGGGGGCGTCATCTCCGCAGGCGCCGCCCCGGTTGGCGACGGCCGCAGCGCAATGTCCGGCGGCATGCTGAGGGGCGCATGGGCGATGACCTGAAACTCGTCCGGCGCCGTACGGTTCAGGCTCATGGATTCCCGAAACGCGTTGCTGCAGCCTGCAAGCGCCAGGGCAATGGTCAAAACGGCCAATCCAGTCAGTCGGTCGTGGCGCATCGGTCGCTCCTGCTGCGGCCCTGTCCTATTCTTTTCATCGCGCCGGAAGAATTCACATCTCCGTCATGGATCAGAAGATGCCTTCCAGCATGCCCTTCTTGCGCTTGATGATGATCGGCGTGTCACCTTCGGTGATGGGCTTGCCCTGTTCGATGTTCTGCTGGATGCGCCGGTTCTCGGCCGCGGGGTCGACGATCGTGCCGTAGGGCTCATCGACGCTCCAGAAATTGAGCCGGCTGATGACGGAGCGGTTGCGCGCCACCTGTGACGCCGTCTCTTCCTCCACGGTCTGCCGGATGTTCGGATCGGGGTCGGTGGCGCCGAGCGTGGCAAGAAGCTGGGCCTCTCCGGGCGAACGGTCGCTGAGATCGGTTGTCGAGGCGGGCGTCGTCGTCTGGCCCATGACAATGGACTGCGCGGTGGCGTGGGTTGAAAGCTCCTGGGGCCGGGGAGCCCCCGGCGCCGGCGGCTGCAGGGCGATATCCGGCGGCATGCTCAAGGGCGCATGGGAGATGACCTGGAACTCGTCAGGCGGCGTCCGGGTCAGGCCCAGGGACTCGCGAAACGAGTTTCCGCAACCTGTTAGGGTCACGGCTATTCCCAAAAATGCCAGCCCTGTCAAAGCGTTGAGTCGCATCCGCTGCTCCTGCTACGGCGCTGTTTTACTCTTTTCCTCGCGCCGGAACAATCCGTCGAGAACAAGCATCGCGACGCCGACGAAAATGGCGGAATCCGCCAGGTTGAAGGCCGGCCACTGGCAGCCCAGTGCCCCGAGCCAGACGGCGTCCAGGACATGACAGAAGCCGGGATAGGCTTCGCCATGGAACCACAGGAAATCGAACACCGCCTTGAAGATGAAGCGGTCAAGCACATTGCCCAAGGCGCCGCCGATGACCAGGCCGAGGGCAATGGCGGGCCAGCGCTGGGTCAGGCGCGACAGCCAGACGGCGAGGCCGACGACGATCGCCAGGGCGAAGAGCGCGATGAGCCACCATGGCGCCGCCATGCCGAACATGCTGAACGCAATGCCCGGATTCCAGGCGAACACGATATCGAAGAACGACGTCACGGGGATATTGCGCGGCGGATCCATCACCACGTCGCGCACCCACCATTTGCTGGCCTGATCGAGGGAGATTGCGAGAACGGCAAAGACGAGCCCCAGCCGGAATGGCGTCACGCGGCGTTACTCCGACGCGGGATGCGGACCGAGCGCCTCGTCGCAGCGCCCGCAGACGCCGGGATGACCGTGACTGCCGACATCGGGCAGCACGCGCCAGCAGCGCTCGCACTTCTCGCCACCGGCCAGCTCGACGACGACGCCGACATCCGGCACGTCCGGCAGCGTGAAGGCGCCGCCGGGCGCAGCGCCGGGCTGCAGCGTCGCGGCCGAGGTGATGGAAATCTCCGCGAGATCGATGCCCTTCAGCGCCTCCACATAGGTGCCGTTGGCGAAGATCTTCGGATGGGCCTGCAGGCTGGCGCCGATGCGCTTGTTGGCGCGCTCCAGCTCCAGCGCACCGGTGACCACGCGGCGCAGATCGCGGACCTTGTTCCACTTGGCCGCCAGGGCCTCATCGCGCCAACCCTGCGGCACTTCGGGATAGACCTGCAGATGCACGCTGTCGGTCCAGGATTCGT
>DATBNA010000409.1:0-21625 GCA_036554545.1 Hyphomonadaceae bacterium | reverse complement strand
GTCTCGACCAGCAGGACGCCGCGGCGCTCGCCGAAGGCGTCGCAAAAGCGCGGTTTTGAATCGACCGTCTCGCCCCGGGCATGCATGTGATCAGCCTTGAAAACGGCCGAACGCGGCTTGCAGAAGCCCCAGCGCATGGGGAGGAGTTCGCGCTCTCCGCCCTCGCCCAGGCGCATGATCCTGGCCGTCCGCATCGGGGTGGAAACCGTCACCGGCTCGCCTTCCGGCATGGCGACCAGAGGCTGGGAGAAGGCCACGACCTCCTTCCATGTCGCCATCTGGGTGAACTTTCCGCACATGTTTAGCGCCTTCTGCCGCCGAACAGGCCGCGGAAGACGTATTTGGTCAGCTCGCGGGTCGCGGTGCGCATGAAGGTGTTGGTGGCGGCTTCCGTCGGCGTCTGGCGGGTGGATTTGCGGGCTGGCGCGCGTTTCGGGGCGGGAGCGGGCGCCGGAGGCGCGGCCTTCCGGGCGCGGGCGGCCTCCGCCTCGGCCTGTTCGCGCTTCGCCAGTTCTTCCTTTGCCCTGGAAGCCTGGGCTTCGCGGCCATTGAGATGTTCGTAGGCCGATTCGCGGTCCAGCGGCGTGTCGTACTTGGCGGCAACCGGGCTCAGCGCCTGAACGGCGGCCCGCTCCGCATCCGTCGCAGGGCCGAGGCGAGAGGATGGCGGCCGTATCAACGTGCGCTCCACCACGGTAGGTGCGCCTTTGAGATCGAGCGTCGAGACCAGCGCCTCGCCGGTGCCGAGTTCGGTGATCGCCGCCTCGGTGTCGATGTCGGGATTGGGCCGGAAGCTCTGCGCGGCGGCCTTCACGCCTTTGCGCTCGGTCGGCGTATAGGCGCGCAGCGCATGCTGGATCCGACACCCCAGCTGCGCCAGCACCGATTCTGGCAGATCGCGCGGGTTCTGGGTGACGAAATAGACGCCGACGCCCTTGGACCGGATCAGCCGGACGACCTGTTCGATCTTGTCCACCAGCGCCTTGGGCGCGTCGTTGAACAGGAGGTGGGCTTCGTCAAAGAAGAAGACCAGCTTCGGCTTGTCCGGATCGCCAACCTCGGGAAGCTGCTCGAACAGCTCGGCCAGAAGCCACAGCAGGAAAGTGGAATAGAGCCGTGGGGAGTTGATCAGCGTCGTGGCGTCGAGGACGTTGATGTAGCCGCGCCCGTCTGTCGCCGTGCGCATCAAATCCGACAGCTCCAGCGCCGGCTCGCCGAAGAACTGCGGGGCGCCTTCGCGCTCCAGCAACAGCAGCGACCGCTGCACCGCGCCGACCGACGTCGAGGCGACATTGCCGTAGGTCTTCTGGATATCTGCCGAGATCGTCGAGATATGCGCCAGCAGGGAGCGCAGATCCTTGAAGTCCAGCAGCAGCAGGCCGTTGTCGTCCGCATACTGGAAGGCGATCGTCAGCACGCCCTCCTGCGTCTCGTTGAGCTGCAGCAGTCGCGCCAGAAGCTGCGGCCCCATTTCCGAGATCGTCGCGCGGATGGGATGGCCCCGCTTGCCGTAGATGTCCCAGAACACGCACGGGCCTGCGCCAAAGGTCAGCGCGCCCATGCCGATGTCGTTCGCCCGCGCCTGCAGCTTTTCGGAAATCTTCGCCGCCGGATCGCCGGCCACGCAGATGCCGGACAGATCGCCTTTCACATCGGCGCAGAATACCGGCACGCCGGCCGCCGAGAACTGCTCAGCCATGATCTGCAGCGTCACCGTCTTGCCGGTTCCCGTCGCCCCGGCGACCAACCCATGCCGGTTGGCGCGTGACAGCAGAAGGTTCTGCGGCGTCCTGTGATCCGGCCCGCCGCCGCCGAGGAAGATCGAGTCAGTCATGCACATGCTCCAGGCGGCCGATCATAGCCAGCTTGCCTCGCAGCGCCACAGGATCAGGCGCGAACGCGGCAGATTCTGGCGGCGGGCGTAACAGCTTTTCAGACGCCGACAATCTGCATAAGTCTTGCTGCATGCCGCAGACGCCCGCGCCCAGCAACCGCACCTACATGACTGCCGGCGTATGGATCATCGCCACGGTCGCCATCGGGGTCGTGCTGGCGCAGGGGGCGAAGATCCTTGCGCCATTCGCACTCGCCGTCTTCATCTGGCTCGTGATGGAAGGTTTCGCGCGCGCCATCCGCAAGCCCTTTCCCAATATCCCGGACTGGATCGCCCACCTGTTCGCGATCACGGTGGTAGTGCTCTCGATCATCGTCTTCATCGGCGTCGTTCGCGGCGCGATCATGGAATTCGCCGGAAAATCCAAGCTCTACGAAACGCACATCAACGACATCATCAAACAGGTCTATTCGATGCTGCGCCTGACCGATGCGCCGCCCGACATGATGATGCCTCCCGTCGATACGGCGACGCCGGCGACGCCGCCTGCAGATGCACCTGCGGCCATTAACGGCGAACCGCTGGCGACTGGCCAGCCGCCGACAATCGGCGAGCTCTTCTACTCCGACGCGACCATGGGGTTTGCGCAGACGGCGGCGAATTCCCTGTCCGGGCTGGTCGGCGACATCGTGCTGATCTTCATCTATGTTGCGTTTCTCTATGTCACCTCGGCGACATTCTCGCGCAAACTGGACCGCATCTTCGTGCGCCCTGGCGATCGCGACCGCGCGCGCGTAATCGGCGCCGAAATTCGCCGCACCATGGAGCAATACCTCTGGGTGCAGACGGCGCTATCGATCATCACGACGTCGCTGACCTATGTGACCCTGCTGATCATCGGCCTCGACAACGCGCTCTTTTGGGCGGTGGTGATCTTTGTCCTCAACTACATCCCGACGATCGGCTCGATTATCGCGACGGTGCTACCGGCGATCTTTGCACTCGTGCAGCCGATCTGGCCGGCCTACATGCCGGATGATTCGTTGCTCTGTGCGCTCATCGTGTTTCTCGGCATCAGCGTGTGGCAGTTCATCATCGGGAACTTTCTCAGTCCGCGCATGACGTCCAACAGTCTGAACCTGTCGGCGCTGGTGGTGTTGCTGTCGCTGGCGGTGTGGGGCGCACTGTGGGGGCCGGCGGGAATGTTCTTGTCGGCGCCGCTGACGGTGTTGGTGATGATCGTGCTGGCGCAGATACCGGGGGCAAGGTGGATCGCGGTGCTGATGTCTGCGGATGGCAACCCCGGCGAATATGCGGTGAAGCACGATCAGGTCGTTCACGACCTGCATCACGACGTGCTGAGCGATATCTGAACCGGAAACCGGGCGGTTTGCGTGATGGCGACCGGCTTTGCGTAACGCTACGGCCCCAGGGGGGCCTCCGGACCAATTCTTGCCCCTGTCTCCGCATCGCAGCATCGAATTGCTGCAAATCTCTCGCTTGCCCGCATGGAGATGCGGGTCTAGCTCTCGCGGCACACAGATTCCCGTTGCTTCCCACATCTCCCGATATCGCCCGGAGGCGGCTTGACCACCCGATCCAGTGAACAGGCGTTCTCGAAAGAGAGCTTTCAAGCCGCCGTTGCCGCGCTTGCGCCCAGGCGCAAAGGCAAGCCCGAGTCTGCCGATCTTGCATCTTTTCTCGAGCAGTACCGCGCCGACGCCTTTATCGAGGACTTCGTCGCTCTGAGCGTCGAGGACACTGCCTCGCTGGCGCTCGACCTCTGGGAGTTCGACCGCGAGAACCAGTCGAAGCAGGAACGTGTGATCCGCACACGTCATGCGACGGGCGCAGACGGCAAGCCGCTGAAAATGTCGGTCGCGGAGATCGCCGGGCCGGACATGGCCTTCCTTATCGACAGCGCGATCGGCGCAGCCCAGGAGGCGAAGGTCGAGGTGCGCGCAGTGCTGCACCCGGTCGTGTCCGGACCGAAGGGCAAGCGCTCCGCCATCCAGATCCACCTGCCGCAGCTCGATGCGGCGATTCTGGCCGACCTCCAGAAGAAGCTGGAGGAAGCTTTCGCCGACGTCACAATCGTCAACGCCGACCACATGGCGATGCGCGCCAAGATGGAGGAGGCGCATGAGCGCCTGTCCGGCCTGAAGACAACAGACCAGCGCAGCAGCGAGGACATCTCCGAGTCGCGACAGTTCCTCTCCTGGCTGCTCGACGAGAACTTCACCTTCCTTGGCGCGCGTGATTATACGTTTGCGCGGGACAAGTCGGGCCAGCTCGCCAATGAGGAGCCGGTCGTTGTCGAGGAGTCCGGCCTGGGCATCCTCCGCGATTTTTCACGCAGCGTCCTGTCGCGCGCAGCAGAGCCAACCGTTCTTACTCCCTCGATCCGCGCTTTCCTCAACGAGCCGTCGCCCATCATCGTCGCCAAGGCGAGCTTTATCAGCCGCGTCCACCGCCGCGCCCACGCAGACTATATCGGCGTCAAGCGCTATGACGCGAAAGGCGAGGTCATCGGCGAGACGCGTTTCGTGGGGCTGTTCACGTCAGACGCCTATACGCGCACCGCCGATGAGGTTCCGCTCATCCGCCGCAAGATCGCCAAGGTGAAGGCGGCCTCGGCCTCGGGTTCGCGCTTCTCGATGAAGCAGCTCGATTCTGTGCTGATGAACTACCCGCGCGACGAGCTCTTCCAGATTTCGGAAACCGATCTCTACAGGATCGCGCATGGCGTGCTGCGGCTCCACCTGCGGCCGCGCACGCGGCTGTTCATCCGCCGCGACCGCTTCGACCGCTATGTCTCCGCCCTGCTCTATGTGCCGCGCGACAGCTTCAACTCGGACCTGCGCGCGCGCGCTCACCGGATCATTGCCGACGCATATGGGGGGCGCACCTCGGCCTTCTATCCCTTCTTCGGCGACGGGCCGCTTGCGCGTGTTCATCTGATCGTCGGTCTCAGCTCCGGCCACCCCGAGCCAGACGAGGACGGCCTCGACCTGCAGATGCGCCAGCTTTTCGAAAGCTGGGAGGACGCGCTTGGCAGGGTCGCACGCTCTACCGGAGATGAACAGGCAATTGCCGCCCGCGCGCGCTTTACGGCCGCCTACAAGGAAGCGTTCCAGCCCGAAGAAGGCCTCGCCGACCTCATCGCAATTGCGGAACTGCCGCCCGCCAGGAATTTGCGCGTGCGTGTCTGGGGGCCGGACGACGATTCCGGCGTCGGCCACGTGAAGATCTACCACCGCAACCAGCCGCTCGATCTCGCCGAGATCGTACCGGTGCTGGAGCGCATGGGCCTGCGCGTTAGGGCCGAGGTCGGCTATCCGATCCGGCTGTCTGCTTCTGCGGCCGATCTCGAAAGCGCGATCTACGTGCACGATCTCACCATCGACCGTCCGCAGGGACAGAAGCGCCTCGATGCGCGTTTCGAACAGGCATTCGAGGCGATCTGGGCGCGCGAGACCGAGAACGACCGCTTCAACTGTCTTGTCGTGGCGCTGGGCGTCGACTGGCGGCAAGCCGCGCTGTTGCGCACGCTGGCGCGCTTCCGCAGCCAGTCAGGGCTCGACCCTTCCGAGATCGTACAGGTCGCGGCATTGCGCGATCATCCCGAGATCGCCCTCAATCTCCTGAAGCTGTTCGCCATCAAGTTCGATCCGGCCTTCAAGGGCGACATCGAAGCGCGCCGCAGGGCCGCCGAGCCGGTCATCGAGGAGGCCACGCGGCAGCTTGATGCCGTCGTCACCCTCGACGCCGACCGGGTGCTGCGCCGCATGCTTGCGCTGGTGCAGGCAGTCCAGCGGACCAATTTCTACGTGAAGCCTACAGGCGGCCATCACGCGCGCCACATCGCAGTAAAGATCGCGAGCCGCGAGGCCGATCCCCTTCCCGCGCCGCGTCCTTATCGCGAAATCTTTGTGTGGTCTCCAGAAGTTGAAGGCGTCCACCTGCGCTTCGGCCCGGTCGCACGTGGCGGCCTGCGCTGGTCGGACCGGCGTGAGGATTTCCGCACCGAAGTGCTGAGCCTCGTGAAGGCGCAACAGGTGAAGAACGCAGTCATCGTGCCGGTCGGCTCGAAGGGCGGCTTCTATCCCAAGTCGCTGCCGGCCAAGGGCACGCGCGATGAAATCCAGGCCGGAGGCATTGCCGCCTACAAGGTGTTCGTGGGCGCGCTGCTCGAACTCACCGACAACATCGTCAAGGGCAAGACTGTCCATCCGCCGGGCGTCATCCCGTGGGACGGCGAGGATCCCTATCTCGTCGTCGCCGCCGACAAAGGCACGGCCACCTTCTCCGACATCGCCAACGGGCTGTCGGCCGAAGCGGGCTTCTGGCTGGGCGACGCTTTCGCTTCGGGGGGGTCGGCCGGCTACGATCACAAGAAGATGGGCATCACCGCCCGCGGCGCGTGGGAAGCCGTGAAGCGCCATTTCCGCGAGATGGGCCGCGACACGCAGACCCAGCCTTTCTCGGTGATCGGCATCGGCGACATGTCCGGAGATGTCTTCGGTAACGGCATGCTGCTGTCGAAGTTCATCCAGCTGAAGGCGGCGTTCGACCACCGCCACATCTTCATCGATCCCAATCCCACGAACCTCGAAGTCACATGGAATGAGCGCAAGCGCATGTTCGACTTGCCGCGCTCGTCCTGGGCCGACTACGACAAGAAGCTGATCTCGAAGGGCGGCGGCGTCTTCGAACGCACGACGAAATCGATTCCGCTGTCGCCGGAGATGAAGGCGCTGACGGGCCTCACCGAAGGCGCCGTCACGCCGGATGTGCTGATGAAGGCCCTGCTGCTGGCCGAAGTGGACCTGCTCTGGTTCGGCGGCATCGGCGCCTACATCAAGGCGTCGACCCAAAGCCATGCCGATGTCGGCGACAAGGCCAACGACACTCTCCGCGTCGATGGCAGGGACGTGAAGGCGAAAGTCATCGCCGAAGGCGCCAATCTCGGCGTCACGCAGGCTGGCCGCATCGAGTTCGCCCGCTCGGGCGGACGCATCAATACCGACGCCATCGACAACTCGGCCGGCGTCGACAGCTCCGACCACGAGGTCAATATCAAGATCCTGCTCGCCGAGGCGATCAACGAAGGCGCGCTCAAGACCGCCAATCGCAACGCCCTGCTTGCCTCGATGACCGATGAAGTCGGGCATCTCGTGCTGGAAAACAATTACGACCAGACCGGCGCGCTTTCCGTCATGCAGGCGACGGCTGCATCCGACCTCGACAGTCACGAACGGCTGATCGAGACGCTTGAAAGCCAGGGCAAGCTCGATCGTGCAGTGGAAGGACTCCCGTCGACGGAAGCCTTCCGCAAGCTGCGCGAGAACCAGCACGGCCTTACCCGGCCCGAGCTTGCGGTCATCATGGCCTACGCCAAGCTCGATCTCTTCGCTTCGCTGATCGCCTCGCAGGCGCCGGACGATTCTGCGTTCGAGCAGCTGCTGGTGGACTATTTCCCGAAAGAGCTGGCGAAGTTCGGCGGCGCCCGGCAGCGCCATCGCCTCCGGCGGGAGATCATCGCCACGCGTCTCTCCAACCGTCTGGTCAATCTCACCGGTCCCACCTTCGCTTTGCAGAAGCGCGATGCCGAGGGCGTCGACATCGGTCATGTCGCCGAAGCTTTCGAGGCCGCCCTTGCGGCGTTCCACTTCGACGACATTTTTGCGCGCATCAATGCGCTCGACGGCAAGGCGCCGGCGGAGGCTCAGATCGTCATGTCGGTCGAAACTTCCGCCAACCTGCGTATGCTGACCGGCGCCATCGCTATCGACCCCGTACTCGTCCAGACAGGCTCGGTAGCCGCGACCATCGAACGCTACCGCGCTCCGGTTGCGGAAATCCGCAAGCTGCTGCCGCAGGCGCTTTCGCCGCTGGTTGCCGGCCGCGTCGAAGCGAGGGCGCAGATCTACCGCGCCGCGGGTGCTCCTGCCGATCTCGCCCATGACGTCGCGCTTGTCCGCGCCCTCGCCTCCGCGCGCGAAACCGTGGACATCGCCGCCCAGACCGACTGGCCGCTTTCGGCCGCCCTCTTCGTGCAGCATCAGGTAGGCGAGCTTCTTGGCCTCGACCGGATGCGCGCCGCGGCGCGCGATCTCGAACCGCGTGATGCATGGGATCGCCTTGCGCTGCAGCGCGTCGCCGACGACCTGCCGCGCCAGCAAAGCGAGCTTTCGGTCGCCGCCATCCGCCATGCGCAGGCCGCGAAGACGCCGCCGGCCGCCAGCCGCGAAGCCGCGCGTGTCCTGGTGGACACATGGATTGCTCCGCGGCGTGCGCTCGCCGACCGTCTGATCCAGCCGATGACTTCTTTTGACCGGCAGGGCCTCTGGTCGCTTGCCAAGCTGGTCCTTCTGGGCGACGCAGTGCGCGAATTCGTCTATGCTTCGCGTGTCGGAACGCCGAAGCCCTGAAATTGGCCTGGAGCACGGATTGGATCGCGAGCTTACCTTTCGTGATGCGAACGAGAGCGACGCGGCTGACCTAGCCGAGATCGGGCGCGACACTTTCGTCGAAACCTTTGGCCATCTCTATCCGCCGCAGGACCTTAAGACGTATCTGGAAGAGACCTATTCGATCGAGCGCATGAAGGCGGACCTTGCCGATCCCGAGGTCGAGGTGCGCGTCGCGTTCGCCGGCAAGCGGATGGTCGCCTACTGCAAGATCGGTCCGTGCAAGCTGCCGATCGACACCGGTCCCGAGCCGGCGCTCGAGCTTCACCGCGTCTATGTCTATCAGGCGCGTCAGGGCGTCGGCGCAGGGCGCATCCTTCTGTCCTGGGCAATCGAGCGGGCGCGGCGTCGCGGAGCGAAGAACCTCTTTCTCGGCGTGTGGGAATCCAACGACCGCGCCATCGCCATGTACGAAAGCCGCGGCTTCGAGAAGGTGGGCAGCTACCAGTTCCGCGTCGGCGAAACGCGGGATGACGAATATATCATGCGCCTTCGCCTCGGTTGAGAGCGCACTTTTTCATGCCCACTTAACCTCCCGGCCGGTTCGCCCTAGATAAGCCGACGGGACGAGGAGATCTTCCGACATGGACTTCGATATCGAGCCGCTTCTTTCGGATCCGGCCGCGTGGGCCGCACTCGTGTCGCTTGTTGTGATGGAAGTCGTGCTCGGCATCGACAACCTGATCTTCATCTCGATCCTCACCAACAAGCTTCCGGAAGAACAGCGCGCCAGGGCGCGCTTCGTCGGCATCACCCTGGCGCTGGTGATGCGCCTCGCTCTGCTGTTCGCCATCACCTGGCTGGTCGGCCTCGTCTATCCTGTCTTCGATCTCGGCTTTGTCGGACCGCCTGACGAGCACGGCCAGCCGGCCTTCGAGACCGCCTTTTCGTGGCGCGACCTCATCCTCATCGCCGGGGGGCTCTTTCTTGTGTGGAAGGCAACCACCGAAATCCACCACACCATGGATCCGGGGACAGATCATGAGGGCGGTGCGCCGATCGCGGGGCGCGCGGCGCTCAATTTCGGCGCCGCAATCTTTCAGATCATCCTTCTCGACCTGGTGTTCTCGATCGATTCGATCCTGACCGCGGTTGGCATGACGGACCACCTGCCGATCATGTTCGTCGCCGTCATCACGGCGGTTGCGGTCATGATGCTCGCCTCCGGGCCTCTTGCCCGGTTTATCAATGCCAATCCCACGGTCGTCATGCTCGCACTGGGCTTCCTGCTGATGATCGGCATGGTGTTGATCGCGGACGGCTTCGGCATCCACGTACCGAAGGGTTATGTGTACGCGGCAATGGCATTCTCGGCGTTTGTCGAGATACTCAACCTGATGTCGCGAAGGCGGAAGGCGAAGCCAAAGACAGCTTCCCCTTCAGCGGGGAATCACTAGACGCTCACGTCGGGCCCTTGTCGGGGAGGTAGCCTGTGAAAGTGCTGGCTCGCTGTATCGCCGCTCTTGTCGTGCTGGCCGCGCTCAGCCTGCCAGCCATGGCGCAGCAGGCGGCTCCAGCCGTTGAAGCCGCGGCGGCTGAACAGGCTGCGCCGCCGACCGAGACGCCCGCGGCGCCGGCCGGCAAGGCCGAAGTGAAGATCGGCGTCTACGTCAACGACATCCAGTCGATCGACCTGCACAGCTATTCCTTCGTCGCCGACGTCTATGTCTGGTTCCGCGACAGCGATCCCGATCTCGTTCCGGGCCAGTCATTCGAGTGGATGAACATGTTCGCGCCGGACGACCATGTGCAGACCGCGATCTATCCCGAACCACAGCCTCAGCCGGACGGCTCGCAGTACCAGGTTTTTCGCCACCAGGGTCCGTTCGCCGCGAAGTTCTCGGTGAAGACCTATCCGTTCGATGCACACGAGCTGAAGATTGAGATCGAGGACCAGGAGTGGAACGCCGACCGGCTGGTCTATGTAGCCGACGCCGTGACCATGAATCCCAACATCGACCTGCCGGGCTTTGTGATCGGCAAGCCGCGGCTCGAGGTCATTCCCAAGGCCTATCCGACCAGTTTCGGCGACCTGTCCCTCGCGCACCCGGAATCCTACTCGCGCGCCGTTGTTTCGATCCCGATCTCGCGACCGGTCCTGTCAGGGATCACCAAGTCGCTACTGCCGGTGTTCATCGTCGTGCTTGTCGCCGCCGCCGCGCTGCTGCTGAGCCCCGAGCACATCGAGGCGCGGGTCGGCCTGTCGATCACCGCCCTGCTCACGCTCGTCGCCCTGCAGTTCAGCGCCCAGGCGTCTCTGCCGGATGTCGGCTACCTGCTGATGCTCGACCAAGTCTATCTTGCCTCTTACGGCTTCGTACTGCTGGTCGTGGCGCTGCTGGTGATGACGACGCACGATGAGGACAAGGCGCAGCAGACCGGCGCAGAGGTTGTCGCCCGCGGCGGCCCCATCACGGCCTTCCTCGCCGTGCTGCTCTATGCGGCCATCATCGGTACGCTGCTCTACCTCAACCTCACCGCCATGGCGCCCGAGCCGGCCTTAACCACCTGACTCGAATTCATCGCGACTAATCCCTGTTTCGCCCCAATTGGCGCCGCCCGGCAGCCTTAATCCGCTGCGACAACCTGTCCGTCGCGGGACAAATGGACGGCTCCCGCGGCAGATCGGGACTGGCCGTGAAAACAAGCATCCGCCTTGCTCTCACCTCCCTGGCAGTCAGCTGCATCACGCTCGCGGCTTCCGGAGCGCCCCTTCCCTTCCTCGGTCACGCCAAGAACGCCGAAGCGCCGCAGGCCATCCTGCTGGCGCCTGAAAGCCTGGACGGCCAGGGGCTCGCTCCCTCCCGCCCGCTGGATGCGGCGCATGACGCGCTGACGTCGTCCACTCGCCAGTAGAGTTTCCTCCATCCTGGAACCCCCCATGAAACCCGTCCGTACAGCTCTCGCCCTCATCCTGGCGCTCGGCCTCGCGGTCCCCTCTGTCTCGACCGCGGCCGCGAAAGCACCCCGTTCAGCGGCGATCCACTCCTACATCCTGCTTGATCGCACCGGCTCGATGGAGCCGATCTGGTCCGAAGCGCTCTCCTCGGTGAACGCCTACGCCGATGGTCTTGCCACGCTCGATGGCGGCCCGCGGGTCGACGCCGACATCACGCTCGCCGTCTTCGACGCCCAGGACGGCTTCCAGTTCGACGTGCTGCGGGACGACATCGACGCCGAGCGCTGGAAGAAAGTGACTTCCGACGAGGTCAACCCGCGCGGCATGACCCCGCTCTATGACGCCATCGGCCGCATCGTCTCGTTGGCCGAAAAGGACCGCCCGGAGAAGGCCGTCATCGTCATTATGACCGACGGCGAGGAAAACTCCTCGCAGGAAATGACCAAGGCGACCGCCAAGGCCGCGCTCGACCGCGTGCGGAAGAAAGGCTGGGAAGTCGTCTTCCTAGGCGCCGAGTTCTCGAATTTCGACGATGCCGAAGGCGTCGGCCAGTCCACCTCGCGCAATATGGCGGTCGACAAGGACCAGTTGTCCGATTCGATGCGCCGGCTGTCGCAGAAGTCCAAGGACTATGCCTCCGGCGCTGCGCCGACCGTTGAATGGAACGCCGAGGACCGCGCCGCTGCCAAGGAAGAAGAGGTCAAGCAGCGGACCAACAACCAGCGCTGATCCCTCCGACAAGGATAGAGCAGACGGCCGCGCCCCTCCGTCCGAAAACAAGGCGCGACCGGTTCAGACCGGCTGGCGGCGATCCTTCTCCCCGCCGCTGGCCGGTCTCCTCGGCGAAAGCTTGCCGGGTCCGGTATTGAGTTTTTGCGCCGATTGCGTCTTTCTCCTCTCCGTCCGGCCTCCCCGCCGGAATCGACGGCGACAAAGAGAAACACCATGCGCCTGACCGCATTTTCCGGACTGCTGTTGATCGGTATTGCCGCCTGCCAGCCGCGCGGGCTCAACCTAACCGAAGTCAATGCGCCGACGTTGAACTGTGACGCTCGCGCCGACGCCCAATGGGTCCCCGACACCGGGCGAACTTACAACATCCAGGCGGCAGCCTCAGGTCCGACCTGTGCACAGGATGTTGTGACCCTCGCCGTGCGCGCTCCGGACGGCAGCCTGATCCTCGCCTGGGCCGGCCGCGCCGGCGACCTCTTCGGCCTCAGCGATGCTCCCGATGCGACCGCGATGAAGGCGGCGCTCGCCGCCTGGATCGATCAGGGAAGCAATAACCTCACGACAGCTTCAACCTTGCCGCCGTGGCCGGAGGGCGGCGAGGGACCTGCATCAGAGAATTCGGAATTTCCATTCCATCCCGAAAGCTGGCTTGACCGCGCGAGCTGGGAGCAGATGCGCTCCGAGAACGCGCCGCTCTTCGCCTTCCCGCAAGGTCGCGAAAGCCTTGCCGTTTTCCTGCTGCGCGAAGGCCAGCTCGAACCGATCGGCGTCCAGCAGTTTCCGGGCTGACCCGCCGGCTATTCCGGCTGGATCGACCGCAGATAGGCTATCAGCGCGTCAGCCGCGATTACGTTGAAATCGAATTGCGGCATGTCCTTGTGGCCAAGCTTGATGCCCTCGATGAGGTCGTTCGCCAGCGCGTCCTTTTCGTAGCGCGCCAGCAGGTCGCGCATCGGCGGCGCATCCGCCCGCGGGCTGGCTGTCGACTGGTCGAGCGCATGGCAGCTCGCGCATTCGCGCTGAGCAACAGCGCGACCGTCGGCAACCTGCCCTTGCAGTTCAAGCTGCTCGGGCGTGGGCGGCGCCGCACAGCCAGCGAAGCCGAGCAATAGCACCGCTCCAACAACAACGACTCGACCCTGCATCTGCTGTCCTCTCAAAAATCGGCGCACGCCATTCTGTCTGTACGCAGCACGGCATCCTGCGCGAACGCCCGGACGTAGGCGTCGCGGATCGCCTCGACGCCGGCCGATGCTTCGGTGCTGCCGTCATGAAAGCGCACCAGCACCCGGCTCGGCTCGCGCTCGGTGATCCGGCGCTGCTCGGAATACCAGAGCCCTTGTCCGGAGAGGATAGTAAAGCCTTCCTTCCAGCGCGGGACCACCTCGGTTTCGACGAAACGACCAAATTCGTCCTCGCTTACGGACCCGCCCGGCCGCGCGAGCCCGAGGAACAGCATGGTCTCGACCATCGGGGCGCCCGCAGCGCAGCGCATGAACTCGGCCGCAACGACCGGCTTGCTTTCGGATATGGAGACGCACCCCGAAAACGCCAGAACTGCTGCAAAAGCCGAGAGCCGCATGAATCCCATCCCTCGAAATCGCCTTTGACATCACAAGCTTAACACGTCCGGTCAGCGGCGCGGCAACCGGCTGGTCCTGCGGCAGCGCCGCTCTCGCTTTATTCACAAAACCCCTGTATTGCCGCCGCAAAATCAGCCCTCCCCCGGCCAGAACCATGCAGCTGCGCAACATCGCCATCATCGCCCACGTCGACCACGGCAAGACCACGCTGGTCGACTGCCTGCTGAAACAGTCCGGCGTCTTCCGCGAAAACGAGAAGACCGGCGAGCGCATGATGGATTCCAGCGACCTCGAACGCGAGCGCGGCATCACCATCCTCGCCAAGGCGACCTCGGTCGTCTGGAAAGGCGTGCGCATAAACATTGTCGACACGCCCGGCCACGCCGACTTTGGGGGCGAGGTGGAGCGCATTCTCAACATGGTCGACGGGGCCATCGTGCTGGTCGACGCCGCCGAAGGTCCGATGCCGCAGACCAAGTTCGTAGTCTCGAAGGCGCTCAAGATCGGCCTGCGCCCGATCGTCTGCGTCAACAAGATCGACAAGCCGGAGGAGCGCCATGTCGAAGTGGTCAACGAGGTGTTCGACCTCTTCGCCAATCTCGACGCCACAGACGAACAGCTCGACTTCCCGATCATCTATGGCTCGGCCAAGAACGGCTGGATGAGCAGGGACCCGGCGCAGAAGACCGCCGACATGTCCGCCCTGTTCGAAACCGTCATCGAGCACGTGCCGCCGCCCACGGTCGAGCCCGGCCCGTTCCGCCTCCTCGGCACCACGATCGGCGCCGACCCCTTCCTCGGGCGCATCCTCACCGGGCGCATCGTCGCCGGTTCAGTCAAGCCGAACCAGACAGTGAAGGTGCTTTCCCGCACCGGTGATCTGATCGAGCAGGGCCGCGTCTCGAAGGTTCTGGCTTTCCGCGGGCTCGAGCGTACGCCGATCGATGAAGGCAAGGCAGGCGACATCGTCTCTATCGCAGGACTCCTGAAGGCCACCGTCGCTGACACCGTCTGCGATCCTTCCGTCACCGAAGCGATGCCGGCCCAGCCGATCGACCCGCCGACACTGGCGATGACGTTCCGTGTCAACGACTCGCCGCTCGCCGGCACGGAAGGCAAGAAAGTCACCAGCCGCGTCATCTGGGACCGCTTGCAGCGCGAGGCCGAAGGCAACGTCGCCCTCCGCATCTCGCGCTCGACGGACTCGGAAAGCTTCGAAGTCGCCGGCCGCGGCGAACTCCAGCTCGCCGTCCTCATCGAGACCATGCGCCGTGAAGGCTTCGAGCTCGGCGTCTCGCGGCCGAAGGTCGTGATGCAGAAGGATCCCAAAACCGGCGAGACCCTCGAGCCGATCGAGGAAGTCACGATCGACGTCGACGACGAACATTCGGGCGTCGTCGTTCAGAAACTCTCCGAGCGCCGCGCCGAAATGATGGACATGCGCCCCTCGGGCGTCGGGCGCACGCGCCTCGTCTTCCACGCGCCCACGCGCGGCCTCATCGGCTATCAGGGCGAGCTTCTGTCCGACACGCGCGGCACGGCGGTAATGAACCGCATCTTCCACGCCTACGCGCCGCACAAGGGCGAAATCAAAGGCCGCCATACAGGTGTCCTCATCTCCAACGGCGCAGGCGAGTCCGTGGCCTTCGCGCTGTGGAACCTCGAAGACCGCGGACCGATGATGATCGACCCGGGCATCAAGGTCTATGAAGGCATGATCGTGGGCGAGCACACGCGCGGCAACGACCTAGAAGTGAACGTCCTCAAGGGGAAGAAGCTTACCAACGTGCGCGCCTCTGGTTCGGACGAGGCCGTTCGCCTCACACCGCCCATTCGCATGACGCTGGAGAAGGCCCTCGCCTACATCCAGGACGATGAGCTGGTCGAAGTGACGCCGGAAAACATCCGCCTCCGCAAGACCTTGCTCGACCCCAACGACCGCAAACGCTCCGCCAAGCAGACAGCAGAAGCATAACGAGGTTCACGTCCTCGTTGGTTGATCCTGATCAATGCGGCGCTATCCCTTGGTCCGCTAGGAGGCGCACATGAAAGCTTTCTCATACGGAATGCTCGCGACGGTCGTGCTCGGACTGAGCGCCTGCGGCGGCAACGCCCCGACCCAAACGGCTGAAGCCGCGCCGCCGGCCAAGGCCGACACATCCGCGCCCATAACGCCGCCACCGCCGCCGGCCGATCCGCTGGCTGTGGGATCGCAGGACGCCAGGGACGACCTTTACTGCGCCGGCATCATCTACGCCGCCAATCCGTCGCCTCCGAGCGCACTCAACCCCACGGATGAGGCCGTGCTGCGCAAGGCGCAGGCGCTCGGCATCATCCTGGGCGAATCCGGCATCAACAAACTGGTCATCCAGAAGGCCGCCCACGCCACGCATGGCGCGCTGATTGCCGACGCCTATTCCATCCAGGCCGCAAAGGATCTCGCTGCGGGAAAGCCGCGTATTTCGCTCGATGACTGCAACGCGCGGGCAAAAGCTGTCCCTGTCGTCGAGTAGCTAATTCGGCTGCCTTTCGGCGTCGCGAGCCGGCCCCCGCTCGTGAATCCGCCTTTCTTCGATCGTGCGCGGATCGCACACGCGAAGCGCGGCCGTGACGTTGGCGACCTTCCAGAACTCTGGCGCCTCCTTTGCGAAACGCGCACAGCGTTCCGGAATCGGCCGCGTGATTTCGCTATCGGCCAGCGCCGCGCCTGCCTCGCGCAGCGCGCCTGCATGGCCGGCAGTGTAGATGATGTCGCCCAGCATCTGCTCGCCATCCGGCGCGACGACGTTCAGCGTCAGCGTCTCGCCTTTCTCGAGTGCGGCGAGCAGCGCAGGCAAGGGTTCATCGCGCAGATTGCGGGAAGCAAAGAACTGCCACGGCATAAAAGAGCGGACTTCCCCGTCCTCCGGCGGCTTCGCCATGCCGATGGAGTAGCCTTCGAACAGCACGCCGGCTCTCCCCGCCAAGACAATTCTCGCACCTTCATTGCCGTCGCTCCAGCGCATCGCGCCGACATGGGCGGATGTCGCCTCCTCCAGGGCTTCGTCACCCTTGTTTGCACCGGCGCCCGGAACGGCAAGCATGAAGTGCGGAGTGATGACCTCGAGTCCATAGGGCTCCGGCTTCAACCCGACGGGCGTTCGATACTCGATCGACAGCGTCGAGCGGCGTGCGATCGGGCCGCGCAAATTGGACGGCGCCTCTTCCAGGGTGATGGGCCGTCCCGCCGGGCCACCTTCGCCGCGCACGCCGAAAAGATTGATCGTGATAGCGGCGCCATAGTCCTCGCCGCCTTCCTTGACGGCTTCCTTGGTTTCGGCGAACCAGGCCGCCGCGTCGACCAGCCCCGAAGCCTGCCCCTCGCCGCTTCCGAAATCGCTTAGCGGATCGCATTTTTGGGAGCGCATGCAGTGCGCCAGCATGACAGGCCATGCCGCGCCGGGATTCTCGGCGCCGGCGACGACGCGCCGGGAATCAGCCTCTCTCCGTCCTTCAGGTCCACAACCGGGGAGCATCAGGACCGCCGCGGCTCCGAGCACGATCAGGCGCATCTTCTTCCCCTGCGGTGACGCTCAGGCCCGTGTCGCATCATAGGCATAGATCCAGTCCTGTCGCGAGCGTACGAAGGCTGGCAGCAGCTTGTCCGCGATACGCATAGGTCCGTAGGTCGCAAGCTGCGTAACGAAATTCGAACGATGGAACACGCCCATGTTCAAGCGCGCGCCTTGCAGAATCTTCGCGGTCCGCGCCTTGCGCCTGGTTTCGTAGGCAAGAAGAGCCGCCTCGGGCTGCTCGCTCTGCGCGGCGAGGTATCTCGCCAGCACCACCGCATCCTCCAGCGCCATGGCCGCGCCCTGCGCCAGAAAGGGGGGCATAGGGTGACAGGCGTCGCCAAGCAGCGTTGCGCGTCCGCTCGACCAGGTCGGCATGGGATCGCGATCGAACAACGCCCAGCGGTGGCATGACCGCGCGGCGCCGATGATGCTCGTGACAGGCGCCGACCAGCCTTCGAAGGCCTTGGCGAGGTCCGCCTTGTCGCCCTCTTCATCCCAGCCTTCGTGCCGCCAGTGATCTTCCTCGACCACGCCCACGAAATTGATCAGCGACCCGCGGCGCAACCGGTAGGTCACCGCATGGCGGCCGGGGCCGGTCCACACCACCGCCGCATCGGGAAGGTCGGGACAGGCCTCGATCGGGGCGATCGCACGCCACGCCACGGCGCCGGTGAACCGCGGATGATCGGCGCCGAACAGAATGCGCCGCACGGTCGAGCGCATGCCGTCGGCGCCCACCAGCAGGTCCGCATCGAGGATGGTTCCATTGTCGAGCCCGACGCGAACTTCATTGCCGGTTCGCGTGAAGGCCGAGAGTCGCGAGCCCAGCCGGATGCGCACGCCTTCGGCTTCAGCGGCTGTGTGCAGAATCTCGATCAGGTCAGCGCGATGGATGTGCAGATAAGGGGCGCCATAACGCCTGCGCGCCGCCGGCCCCATCGGGATCGAAAACACGCGGCTGCCGGACTTGCCTGTTCGCAGCTCCAGCGCCTGCGGTTCGGACGACACCGCCTCGACGGACCCCGAAACGCCCAGCCATTGCAGCGCCTTCATAGCATTTGGACTGAGCTGCAGGCCCGCGCCAACCTCGCGCAGCACGCCAGCCCGCTCGACAACCTCGACCTCGAATTTCGCCCGCGTCAGGGCAAGTGCTGCGGCCAGCCCGCCAATACCGGCGCCGATAACGATGATCCTCATGGCGCGCAGCCTCGCCAATTAGCGGACCCACGCCAGATCGAGCCTGTCGCTGATAGGAGACCCATGGAGCGGGCGATGAGATTCGAACTCACGACCCCGACCTTGGCAAGGTCGTGCTCTACCCCTGAGCTACGCCCGCATCCTGGGTAAAACCGGCCCGAAGGCCGTGGAGGGGCGTCTTAAACCCTAAACCTGCCGCAGACGCAAGGGGGCGGGGTCCGTCGCCGCAAAGGCCCGGAAATCCACGCGCCCTAGCTCCCGAGCCCCGGCAGCGGCGGCTTGGGCGCCTTCAGCCTGCGCTTGGTGACGTGGCTTTCGGCTGTCCCTCCTGCGACGTTCTTGCCGGTCATGTAATGGCGCTGCCAGCGCGCCTTCATCGCCTCGGCTTCCTTCGACTTCAGGCGCGAGTTGAAATCGCCACGGCTTTCAGCCCAGAGAGTGAACTCCTTGTGGAGCTGTTCGTTGGTCGAGAGCAGCCTCAGCGACGGCTGGACTTCCTCGAGCTTCTTGTCCTGCACCAGTGTGATGAAGCAGAAGGGCTCGCCCTTCTCGAAGCGCACCTTTCCCGGCCGCGTCATCTGCCAGTTCATCGTGAAGGGAAAAGGCAGCCATTCGGTCTCGATCACGCCCATCAGCGGGTAGATGCCGTCCTTGGGCTCGTTCGGCGGTCCCATCGCCCACACCGCCCAGCCCGGATCTGTGCGGAAGAGGTGGCCGGTGTGGAAGGTGACGATGCCTCGCCGGAAATGACTGTCGGCGACATTGCGGACAGGCGGCCAGGGCTCGTCGCCCGTGATCCTGATGTTCTCTTCCATCAGCCCGCCATCCCATTCGATGGTGAGGCCGACGGGACAGAGAATTTCCCAACCCGAACAGTTCGCCATGGTCAGCGGCAGACAGCGATACGGGTGGCGGTCCTGGAAGGCGTCCATCCAGGCGCGCCGGCCCTCGCCAGGCACGATTTCGGGCGCCCAATCATGGATCTTGTAACAGTCGAGGCGCATCCAGACTCCGTGTCGCGGCTTCTCATCCCGCAAGGCGCCATCTAAACCACGGCGCAATGACAGATCAAACCGCCTCTCAGAGCGCCTTGAGGGGGCCCATGCCGGCCCCCGACGATTTCAGCCGCGCGCCGGAAAGGCCGCTCTTCGCGCTTCTGGACAGCCTGGGCTTTGCCTGGCGCAATCACACACACATTCCTGTCTTCACCGTCGCCGAAAGCGCGCAGGTGAAGACCAGCATCCCGGGCGGCCACACCAAGAACCTCTTCATGAAGGACAAGAGGGGGCAGCTCGTCCTCATCTCGGCCCATGCCGAAAGCCAGCTTCCGCTCAACCAGCTTCACAAGGCGCTGGGAACCCAGCGTCTGTCGTTTACCGACGCGCCACTGCTTTGGGAGGCGCTTGGGGTTACCCCCGGCTCGGTCACCGGCCTTGCCCTGATGAACGACCAGGCGCGTCAGGTGCGCTTTGTCGCGGATGAAGCCCTGCTGGCCTTCGAAACGCTCAATTTTCACCCGCTCCGCAACGATATGACGGTCTCTATCGGACGGGCGGATTTTCTCGCTTTTGCCCAAGCGACAGGGCATACGGTCGAGCGCATAGACTTCACAAAACTGGGCGCCGGCTGAAACCGTTGCTGTTTTCGGGCCGAACGACCATCTAAGCAGCCAGTCGGGCTGGCCCGCTGGCCATACGACTTTGAGACGACTTTCAGGAGTTACCCGATGGACATCATCGGCGCAGGACGTCCCGCTGGCACGAACGGCGGCAAACCCAAGAGCGAATACGTGAAGGATGGCACGGACCAGACCTTCATGGCCGACGTCATCGAGCCGTCGAAGACGACGCCCGTCATCGTCGATTTCTGGGCCGAATGGTGCGGCCCCTGCCGCTCGCTGGGCCCCACACTCGAAAAGGTAGTGAACGAGAACAACGGCGCCGTGCGGATGGTGAAGATCGACGTCGACAAGAATCCTGGCGTTTTCTCGCAGATCGCACGCATGACGGGCTCGCAGTCGATCCCGACCGTCGTCGCCTTCCGGAATGGCCAACCGGTCGACGCCTTCATGGGCGCCTTGCCCGAGAGCCAGGTTCGCGCCTTCATCACCAAGATCAAGGGCAACGGCCCTGCGCTTGGCCCCACGATTCCCGAACTGCTCGCCGCCGCCGAGGATGCGGTGGACCAGGGCGATTTCGCAGCAGGCGCCGAGGTGTACTCGGCGGTGCTGGAACAGGAGAAGGACAATATCGAGGCGCTGGCCGGCCTTGCACGCTGCTATCTGAAGACCGGCGATACGGAGCGCGCCCGCCAGATCGCCGACATGATTCCCGAAGCAAATCGCAAACACCCGTCGGCCGCCGCCATCTTCTCGACACTTGAACTCGCCAGCCACGTCGCCAAGCCGGACGAGACGCTCGAGCTTTCAACACGCGTTCGCAACTCGCCGCAGGATCTCGATGCGCGCTTCGAACTCGCCGGCGTCCTCGCCGGCCAGGGAAAGCACGAGGAAGCCGCCGATCACCTGCTGACCATTCTCGAGAAGAATCTCAACTGGAAGGAAGGCGCGGCGAAGGAGCAGCTGCTCAAGATCTTCGAAGCCGCCGGCCCCAAGGCCGACGTCACGAAGGAAGGGCGCCGCCGCCTGTCGACAATCCTGTTTCGGTAACCTCAGAAACTCGCCCGAAAGCAGGGGTGGTCCCATGCGCACTCCGATCTATCAGGTCGATGCCTTCGCCGCGCGCCGCTTCTCCGGAAATCCCGCAGCAGTCATGCCTATGGACGCGTTCCCGTCCGATGCAGTGATGCTCGCCATAGCCGCGGAAAATAACCTCGCCGAGACGGCCTTCCTGGTCCGCGATGGCGCCGACTATCGCATCCGCTGGTTCACGCCCGCCGTCGAAGTGCCGCTTTGCGGCCACGCCACGCTTGCGAGCGCGGCAGTGGTCATGGAGCGGCTTGAGACGCATCGCAGTTCGGTGGTCTTCCATTCCGCCAGCGGTCCGCTGAGGGTGAAGCGCTCGCCCAAAGGCTATACAATGGACTTCCCCGCCCGTCGCTCGGAATGCGCGCAGACCCTGCCTGGCATCACCGCGGCGCTCGGCGCAGAACCCGTCGAGGTTCTGGTCAACATGTTCAACTATATGGCGGTGCTGGATAGCGCAGCGACTGTCCGCGGCCTTACGCCCGACCTGGCCGCCATTGCTCGTTTTGATCGTCCCGGCGTCATCGTTACCGCTGCAGGCGACAATGGCTACGACTTCGTCAGCCGCTACTTCGCCCCCGCCAAGGGCATACCGGAAGACCCGGTCACCGGCGCCGCCCATTGCATGCTCGCTCCATACTTGGGACAG
>DATBNA010000406.1:0-4020 GCA_036554545.1 Hyphomonadaceae bacterium | reverse complement strand
TCTTCCTTGCCGATCATCGCGCGCGCGATGGGCGAAGAGATCGAGATCTTCTTTTGCTTCACGTTGGCTTCATCCTCGCCGACGATCTTGTAGGTGAAGCTCTCACCGGTGTCCTCGTCGGTCACCTTCACGGTGGCGCCGAACTTCACGGTCTTGCCCTGCAGCTTGGACGTCTCGATCACGTCGGCGCGCGCAAGCTTGTCCTCGAGTTCCGAGATACGGCCCTCGATGAACGACTGGCGCTCTTTGGCCGCGTGGTACTCCGCGTTCTCAGACAGGTCGCCATGCGAGCGCGCTTCCGAAATCGCTGCGATAACCGCCGGGCGTTCCTCGGATTTCAGTGTCTTCAGTTCGGCCTGCAGGGCCTCGAAGCCGTCGGCCGTCATGGGAATGCGCTGCATAGGTAGTCCTGTTAAAAAAGACCGGAATTACACGGAATCATTCCTTACCGGCGGTGGCAATCACGCGGTCAGGAGTGTTCAAGAGTAGGTCTGAAGGGCCCCGGCTTCAAGCGGGCGTGTTTTCAGAGCCCGGATGGCCTGGACGGCGGCGCGAGCCCCCGAAATCGTCGTGTAGTAGGGGATACCCTGAGCCAGCGCCGCCCGGCGAATCGAGGCCGAGTCGAGCAGGGACTGCGCCCCCTCGGTCGTGTTGAAGACCAGCTGGACCTGTCCGTTGATAAGCGCGTCCACCACATGCGGCTGGCCTTCCAGCACCTTGTTCACCTGGCTGACGGCAATGCCGCGCGAGGAAAGATACTGGGCGGTTCCGCTGGTGGCGATGATGGTGAAGCCCAGCGCCGCGATATCGCGCGCCGGCTGTTCGATCGCCGCCTTGTCAGTGTCGCGCACAGAAATAAAGACGCAGCCCCTGGCCGGCAGGGACATTCCGGCCGCGATCTGACTCTTGAGGTAGGCCGCATCGAAGCTTGTATCGATGCCCATGACTTCGCCGGTCGAGCGCATCTCGGGCCCGAGCAGAGGATCGACGCCCGGGAAGCGCGAGAAGGGGAACACCGCTTCCTTCACGGCGATACGTTTGCCGGTGATCGGCCCCTGTCCAAGCTTGAACGAGTCGAGCGCGGCGCCTGCCATCACCTTGGCCGCAATCGCCGCGAATGGCCTGCCTACCGCCTTGGCGACGAAGGGGACGGTCCGCGAGGCGCGCGGGTTGGCTTCGAGGACGTAGATCTCCTCGCCCTTCACCGCGAACTGCACGTTCATCAAGCCTTTGACGTTGAGCGCCTTGGCCAGCTTGCGCGCCTGGTCGGAAAGACGGTCGACGATCTCCTTGCCCAGCGTGTAGGGCGGAATGGAGCAGGCCGAGTCGCCCGAGTGGATGCCCGCTTCCTCGATATGCTCCATGATGCCGGCGACATGCGTGGTCACGCCATCCGACATGGCGTCGACGTCCACCTCGATGGCGTCCGAAAGGTAGCGGTCGACCAGCAGCGGCGTATCGCCTGAAACCTGTACTGCCTCGCGCACATAGCGCTTCAGGTCCGCCTCGTCGTGGACGATCTCCATCGCTCGGCCGCCGAGCACAAAGCTCGGGCGCAGCATCACCGGATAGCCGATCCGGCTGGCGGCTGCGACGGCCTCTTCATCCGTACGTGCGATCGCGCTTGGGGCCTGCTTCAGGCCGATCTTGTCCAGCAGTTTCGAGAACAGCTCGCGGTCTTCGGCGAGATCGATGGAATCCGGCGTCGTGCCGAGGATCGGCGCGCCCGATTTCTTCAGGCCCTGCGCCAGCTTCAGAGGCGTCTGCCCGCCGAACTGCACGATCACGCCGAGGAAATCGCCCTTCGACTGCTCGACATGGATGATCTCTGTCACGTCCTCGAGCGTCAGCGGCTCGAAATAGAGGCGATCCGACGTGTCGTAGTCGGTGGAGACCGTTTCGGGGTTGCAGTTCACCATGATGGACTCGATGTCCATATCGGCCATGGCGAAGGCGGCGTGGCAGCAGCAATAGTCGAACTCGATGCCCTGGCCGATGCGGTTGGGCCCGCCGCCAAGGATCATCGCCTTGCGTCGTCCGCTCGGCTCGGCCTCGTTCTGCGGCGGCAGCGGCCTGCCGTCCTGCCCGATCCAGCCGCTCTCATAGGTCGAATAAAGATAGGGCGTGCGCGCCGCGAACTCCGCCGCGCAGGTGTCGATGCGCTTGAACACCGGCCGCACGCCCGCCTTGTGGCGCGCTGCACGAACGTCGAGCTCTTGTCTGCCAGTCAGCTTGCCGAGCCGGACATCGGAGAAGCCCATGGCCTTGAGGCGCGTCCAGTCCTCAGCCGTCTTCGGCAGGCCGTCGCGCCTGATCTCGGCTTCGACCTCGATGATCTCCGCGATCTGACGCAGGAACCAGCGGTCGATCTTCGAGGCGCTGTGCACGTCCTCCACCGAAAGCCCGTCGCGCAGCGCTTGCGCCACGTTGAGGAGACGCTTCTCTGTCGGCCGCGAGACCGACGCGATGATCGCATTCCGGTCGCCGCCGCCAGGGATCACCTGCTCGTCGAGACCCGAAAGGCCTGTCTCCAGCGAGCGCAGCGCCTTCTGCAGCGATTCCTGGAAAGTCCGGCCGATAGCCATGGCTTCGCCGACCGACTTCATCTGCGTCGTCAGCGTCTGGATCTGATAGTTCAGCGCCGGGTCCGTGCTCTTGTACTTCTCAAAGGCAAAGCGCGGGATCTTGGTCACGACATAGTCGATCGTCGGCTCGAACGAGGCCGGGGTCACACCCGTGATGTCGTTGGTGAGTTCATCCAGCGTGTAGCCGATGGCCAGCTTCGCCGCGACCTTCGCAATCGGGAAGCCGGTGGCCTTCGAGGCGAGCGCTGAAGAGCGCGATACGCGCGGGTTCATCTCGATGACGACCAGGCGGCCGGTGTCCGGGTTCACCGCGAACTGTACGTTCGATCCACCGGTCTCGACGCCGATCTCGCGCAGCACGGCGATCGAGGCGTTGCGCATGACCTGGTATTCGCGGTCGGTCAGCGTCAGCGCCGGGGCCACCGTGATCGAGTCGCCCGTGTGCACGCCCATCGGGTCGACGTTCTCGATCGAGCAGATGATGATGCAGTTGTCCGCCTTGTCGCGGACCACCTCCATCTCGAATTCCTTCCAGCCCAACAGGCTTTCGTCGATCAGCACCTGGCTGACCGGCGACATCTGCAGGCCGCGTGTCACGATCTCTTCGAATTCCTGCCGGTTGTAGGCGACCCCGCCGCCGAGGCCGCCGAGCGTGAAGGCTGGTCGCACAATGCAGGGCAGGCCGACGATCTCCATCTGGCGCATGGCTTCGGCCATGCCGGCCTTGAGGTCGTATTCAACCTTGCCGTCAGCGCTCTTGATCTCGGGCGAGGAGACGATGGCGGCGCGGGGGCTCTCCAGGCCGATCTTGTCCATCGCCTCGCGGAACTTCTTGCGGTCTTCCGCCTTCTCGATGGCGTCGGCCGTGGCGCCGATCATCTCGACCTTGTGCTTCTTCAGCACGCCCATCTGGTCGAGCTTCAGCGCGCAGTTGAGCGCCGTCTGTCCGCCCATCGTCGGCAACAGCGCATCCGGCTTTTCCTTCTCGATGATCTTCTCGACCATCTCCGGCGTGATGGGCTCGATGTAGGTTGCGTCCGCCAGTTCCGGATCGGTCATGATCGTCGCCGGGTTGGAGTTCACCAGGATCACCCGGTAGCCCTCCGACTTGAGCGCCTTGATCGCCTGCACGCCGGAATAGTCGAATTCGCACGCCTGGCCGATCACGATCGGCCCGGCGCCGATCACCAGGATGGAGGAGATGTCTGTGCGCTTGGGCATGTCACCGGGCGATCTGGAGCCAGCCTTTCCGGCGGCAAATTGCGGCAGGGTTTAGCGATGGCAGGCAGGGGGCGCAACCCTTACAGAGCCGCACCTGTTAGCGGTTGAATCCGTCCCGAATCGTGCCCGCCTGCGCCCTTTTTTGGCGCCTTGCGGCGTCGTAGGAGATTGCAGCTTTCTGTGAAGGCGATACCTCAGCGGCTGACAGAGGGCG
>DATBNA010000392.1:0-11251 GCA_036554545.1 Hyphomonadaceae bacterium | reverse complement strand
GACTCCCGATACTTGCCTTGGGACGCGCTGGGGCGGAGGGCTTTCAATTGCTGGGAATCTTCGGGACCGCTCTGGCTGTCGACGTGGCGGAGCGGCGCGTTCGCAAGAGGGGCGGAACGGGCGGGTCAAACAGGGGATCACCTATGCGCGCGATTTTCGGAATATTCCCGCTGCTGGCCATTCCGGTCATCATCTACAATCTGATGGGCTTCACGTTCGGCGGCGGACCGGACGGGACCATGACGATGACCGAGAACCTGGCGCGCCCGCTGTGGCAGGTCAGCATGGTCGCCGAAGGATCGGTCTGGGCGGTGTCGGGCGGTGATCTCCTGATCATCCTGTCGCTCGGCTTCTTCTTCATCGAGATCCTGAAGTCGACATCGACAGGCACAGCGACGATCACCAACCATGCGGTGTCGATGATCGTGTTCATCATCTGCCTGATCGAGTTCCTGCTGCTGAAGAACTTTGCGACGTCGGTGTTCTTCATCCTGACGATCATGTCGCTGCTCGACGTGCTCGCCGGCGTGGTGGTGACGATCATCTCGGCGCGGCGCGACTTCACGGTCGGCGACGGCATCGGCAACAACTGATCCTGCATCGCCGCCTGCCCAGCTGAGTTGAGCGCATGGGACTCTTTTTCGACCAGGACTGGTTCGACGAGCGCCTGAAGGCGGCCGGCCTCACGCGCGCGAAGATGGCGCAGGCGGCCGGCATGACCGCCGACGAGGTCGAGATGGTCTTTCGCGACCAGCGCGAACTGGAAGGCTTCGAGGTCCAGGCCATCGCCCGCGTGCTGCGGGTCGACCCGCAGGAGGTGGCCAGCCGCTCGGGCGCGACCGATTTCGGGATGGAGCAGGCGCGCGGCCCCATTCACCCGAGCGAAATGCTGCGCCCGCCGCGCAGGTCCGATGAGCCTGAATTCGTGGTGACCCGCGAAGTGATCGCGGGTCTGCATGAGCGTATGGACCGGCTCGAGCGCCTCCTCGAGATGGTCATTGCAAAGCTGGACCGGCGTTAGGCCGATTTCTCGAACATCGGGCGAAGAGGCGTGCGCGCCTCGGGCTGCAGGTAGGCGCGTTGCGCGCGGGCGGGGATGACAGCCTCCGGCGCGATCAAGCCCAGGATCTGTGCGCCGAAGGCAGGCGCGAACCAGACGTGGGCCGCGTGACGCGCGCGTGGGGTTGCGGCTTGCTCGGTACGGCGATCATCGGCGGCAATGCGCCGGTCTTCGAGCCGCTGGCGGCGGTCGTCAGGACGGTACACGTAGGGTACGGGCTCGACGCGCATGGCCACAACGCTGCAAGACCAGGGCCGCGCGGCTGTTAGGGTTAACCTGCCGCCGAGCGCAGGAACTCGGCGATCCTCTTGTCCTTGGCGTGTTCAGCCCAGCCGAGCGGAGTGCCGTTCCACATCGCGTCGCGAGCAGTGAGGGAAGCGCCTGCAGCAACCAGCGCCATCGCGGAATGCAGCGAGCCCGACACGGCCGCCTGGTGGAGAGGCGTGCAGTGCTTGTGGATGCGCAGACTCCTCACATTGGGATCTGCGCCGCTGGACAGAAGGAATGAGATCGCATCGACATCGCCGAGGTAGCTGGCGGTGATCAGGGCGTCGGCCTTGTCCTGCTGGTCGGAGGTAGGCGCGAGCCGGTTGGCCTCGTCCCAAAGGCCAAGGCAGGCGGCGGCCGTCAGGCTGATCGGCGCGCCCAGCTCCAGCAGGTATTTCGCGGCCTCGATTTCGCGGTTGGCGAGGGATTTGGCCACCCCTTCCGGGTGTGCGCCAAGCTCCACGAGGGCCGCCATCAGGGGCTTCTGGACCCCGCACTCCCGCGGCACACAGCCCGTTGAAACCAGCCCAAGCGTGTAGTCGAGCTGCGACTGCAGGCTTTCGACTCCCAGCCGTTTCGCGTGGCCCGCAATGGTCCGGACCACCTCCACGATGTTGGCCGGGAGCTTCCGGTTGCGGATCGGGTTTTCGGCCACGAACCACAGCAGGTAGGGGTTCGCGAAGTAACCTGACTCGCCATTGTCCAGGCGCGTGCCGACCAGCGCGGGATTCTTGCTGATCAGCGCATCGAGCCCCGCCACATCGCCCTTGTCGATCGCCGCGACCGCCTGCGCAAACAGGGGGTCGCGGACCGGTGTCACTGCGGCTTGTCCTTGTCCGACGAGGGGACGTAGCTGCCGGTCGCGAGCTGCGCGAGCTGTTTCTGCATGTCCAGCATCTGCTGCTGCAGGGCGCGGATCGCGTCGATGCCGGTTGGCGTCGCAGCGGGCTTCGCCGCGTCTTCGGGGCGCGTCGCGGCGGGAGGCGTGGCGCCCGGGACGAAGGGCGCAAAGAACTTCATGGTGTCCTCGAACATCGCCATGTTCTTGCGCACCTGGTCGTCGAAGGCCTTGGCCTTCTCCTCGCTGCCCAGCGCTGTGGTCATGTACTCGCGCCACTTCTCCTGCTGCTGGGTGAAGCTCTTCATCGAGAGTTCGAGATAGGCAGGCAGCATCGACTGGAAGCTGTCGCCATAGAACTGGATCAGCTGGCGGAGGAAGCTGACCGGCAGGACGCCTTCCTTGCGGTTCTCCTGCTCGAAGATGATCTGGGCCAGTACGGCACGCGTCAGGTCTTCGCCGGTCTTCGCGTCCTGGACGGTGAACTCCTTGCCCTGGCGAACCAGTTCGGAGAGGTGTTCCAAAGTGACGTAGGCGCTGGCCGAAGTGTCGTAGAGTCGCCGGTTCGCGTACTTCTTGATGACTATCTTGCCGTCATCGGCGCCGTTTGCGTGCGTCAAAAACCATCTCCCCGTGTCGCCAGGCTGCCCCCGCGTCCCGTGAGGCTGGCCCGGCCGGCAGCGACATTAAATCGTGTTCAGTCTGTTGTGTAGCACGTTCCTTACGCAGCTGCACACGTCAAACGCTGGGACCTGCGCGGCCGCAGCACGGCGGCGCATTTTTCGAATGGCCGGTACGGCGATTGCAAACTGGTTTATATCCATCACCGGGTCGTGAGCCGTGGTGGTCACGCCAGCGGAGTGGGACATGTCGAAGGTCGCTTTGGTTACCGGAGGAACGCGCGGCATCGGCAAGGCGATCACCGAAAGACTGGTGAAAGATGGCTTCCGGGTGGCCGCAAACTATGCCGGCAACGAAGAAGCCGCCAATAAGTGCGCCGCCGAGCTTGGCGTGAAAGCCTATCGCTGGGATGTCGGCGATTACGATGCCTGCGCGGCGGGAATCCAGGCGATTGCCCGCGATCTCGGTCCCGTCGAAGTGCTGGTCAACAACGCCGGCATCACTCGCGACGCCACCCTCCACCGCATGACACGCCAGCAATGGGACGACGTCATCCGCACCGACCTGACCTCGGCCTTCAACCTCTGCCGCCTGACCATCGAGGGCATGCGCGAGCGCAATTTCGGCCGGGTCATCAATATCAGCTCGATCAACGGACAGAAGGGCCAGGTGGGCCAGGTGAACTACTCCGCCGCCAAGGCCGGCCTGATCGGCTTCACCAAGGCCCTGGCGCAGGAAAATGCGAAGAAGGGCATAACCGTCAACGTTATCTGCCCCGGCTACATCGACACCGAGATGGTGGCCGCAGTCCCTGAAAAGGTTCTGGAAGGCATTATCGCTACAATCCCGGTCGGGCGCCTGGGAAAGGCCGAGGAGATCGCGGCGTGCGTCTCTTTCCTCGCCGGACCGGGCGCGGGGTTCATTACCGGGGCGACGCTTACAGCCAATGGCGGGCAATACATCACGGGCTAGACCGCGGCGCCCCTGCAACGCCCGAAGAAGAGCGCCTAGTGCTCTGTTTTTGCTGGCGGTTGAAGGGTTGCCTCTGCCGCTGAAACGCCCCATCGTGATGGCCGGGGCTCATCACAAGAACAAAGAATCGCCCCAGTCCGCGTGCTTCTGGCAGGGATGATGGTGAAAGAACTTCGAGCGCCTGCGGGCCTTGCCCCGGTCATTGTCGCGATAGCCGCGATCGCCATCGGATTCCCGGCTGTGGCGACCGCCCAGCAGCCAGCCGCCCCGTCCACCAGCACGAACCAGCAGGCCCGCCAGGCCCCAAGCGCCGGTGCGACCCGCTATACCGACATGGCTTCCGACCAGAATTTCGTCATCGAGGAGCGCGGCCGCGGCGCCCTGCTTCAATTCGAAGGCTCGAAGGAAGTGATTCCGCTGCAGGCTGTGCCGGCCCCGCGGGGCGACACTGTCCTCAAATCCGACTCCGGCCAGGTCATGCTGCGCAAGACCGAAGCTGGCAACATGGTATCCTTCATTGGCAACAAGGACGGCGCCCCGGCCGACGTCGTCGGACGTGCGGCCCCGCTTGGCGCCCCCGCCATGCCTGCTTCGCTCGACGAGCTGCGCAAGCAGTCCGCCGCCCGGCTGTCGAGGCTGGCCGGCCATGAGGTGACAATCTTCGGCACCGCGGAATTCGCTGACAACGAGCAGTGGGCGGCCGATGCGCTGACCAATGTCGAGATCGGCGTACAGCGCGCCAATGGTCTGGCTGGCAAGGCTGCCGCGAAGCTGACCGCTGTCCGCCTCGTGCGTGCGAAGGCGTGGAGCGTTGCGTTCAAGGACGGCGAACTTGTGCTCGGCGTAAATCCCGACCAGGGCTATGCGGGCCGTGCATCGTCAGACGCGATCGCCAACACGCTTTCGGCTTCACGCAACGCCGGTTGAGCTAGCTGGCCGGCGACCAGTCCGGCGCCGCCATCTCGAATCCTGAAAACTCGAAGCCCGGCGAGACCGTGCAGCCAACAAGCGTCCAGTCGCCAAGACTGCGCGCCGATTGCCAGTGGCCCGGCGGAACAACAACTTGGGGGCGCTGGCCGGCGGCCAGGTCAGGCCCGAGCACATGCGGTTGGACGCCCTTGCCGGGCGAGAGTGACAGTTCGAGCGGCGCGCCGTCGTAGAAGTGCCAGATCTCCGTCGCATCGACGCGATGCCAGTGCGAGCGGTCGCCGCGCGCCAGCAGGTAGTAGATCGCTGTGCCAGGCGAGCGCTGGCCATCCGGCGAAGGAATGCGGTGGGTCTCTGCGTAGTAACCGCCCTCGGGATGCGGTTTGAGCCCGAGCTTCCCGATGACGTCGTCGGCCGTCATCAGAACTTGTTCTTCCGCTCGCGCACTTCGGCGAACGTCGCCACGGTATCGCCGCTGTGGCCCACGAAGGCCTGCAGGTTCGGATCGTCGGCGCGGAGGAAGGGATTGGCGCGCTTCTCCTTGCCGATGCTGGTGGGCACGGTGGGACGGCCGGTCGAGCGTTTGGTCGCGACTTCATCGGCATAGAGCTGCAGGTCGCGGTTCTCCGGATCGACGCTCAACGCAAACGCGGCGTTGGCCTGCGTGTATTCGTGTGCGCAATAGACCGTCGTGTCGTCAGGCAGGGCGCGCAGCTTGCCAAGGCTGGTCCACATCTGTTGCGCGGTGCCTTCGAACAGGCGCCCGCAGCCCAGCGCGAACAGCGTATCGCCGACAAAGGCGATCTTCAGCTCGGGCAGGTGATAGACGATGTGTCCGGCGGTGTGGCCCGGCGTGTCGAGCACGGTGGCCGTCACCGAGCCGAGCTTTACCGTGTCGCCTTCGTTGAGCACGCGGTCGGGGCCCTTGCCGATGCGCTCGACCTCCTTCGGGCCGACGACTTTCGCACCGGTCTTCGCGACGATGTCGGCGTTGCCCCCGGCGTGGTCCGGGTGCCAGTGCGTGTTCCAGATCTGCGTGATCTTCCAGCCCTTCGCGTCAGCCTCTTCGAGGATGCGGCTGGCCTCGGGCGTATCGATCGTGGCGGTCTCGCCGCTCTCGGGGTCGTGCAGCAGGAAGCCGTAATTGTCCTTGAGGCACGGAAACATATGGACGATTGGACCGGGCAACGGGGTTTACCTTTCGCGTCTGCCTGCAGCCTATATAGGTCCCGCATTCGCCTTTCGGCTATGGCGCGGCAGGCGGTAAGACGGGGTCCATGCGCTTCGATATCGACAGGCTGCAGACCTTCTATGGTTCGCCTCTGGGCCGAATGGCGCAGGACATGGTTGCGCGCCGTGTCGGCGCCCTCTGGCCCAGCCTCGATGGCTACGACGTGCTGGGCTTCGGCTATGCCGATGCGTTGTTGGAGCGCTATCGCCGCGGAGCGCGGCGGGTGGTGTCTGTGTCCCCCGACGCCCAGGGCGCGGTGCGTTGGCCGGCGGACGCCAAGGGCCTAGCGGCGCTGGTCGAGGAAGACCGATTGCCCTTCCAGGACGCCCTGTTCGACCGGCTGGTCGTTTTTCACGGCCTCGAGGAATCGGAGAGCCCCCAGCGGCTGCTGCGCGAATTCTGGCGAATCGCGGCTCCGGAAGCCCGGATTCTGATCATCGTCGCCCATAGACGAGGCTTATGGGCCCGGGCCGAGTCGACACCCTATGGCCATGGGCGCCCGTATACCCGCTCGCAGCTCTACCGGCTGCTGGAGGAGGCGATGTTCATGCCTACGGCGTCGGCCCGCGCGCTCTATGCCCCGCCCATAGGCTGGGGGCTGATCACCTCGGCGGGGGAGGCCTGGGAGCGTATCGGACGCTTTGCCTGGTCGGGCTTTGGGGGGGTGCTGATGATCGAGGCCACCAAGCGGCTGTACATCGAGCCCGGCAAGCCGGCGCGGGTCAAAAGGGTAGTAAAAGCGCCTGCCAGAAGGGCTGCCCCGGCCCGGCTTGACAAAAAATCGGGCCGAGGTGTTGAAGATGTGTAAGTTACGTAGTATGTACACAAAAGAGCAGCAGGGATCGACCCTGCAACCGACAGGAAGGGGTATCCCATGAAGTACATCACCGCCGTCTTCAAACCGAGCCGTCTGGACGCCGTCCTCGATGCCGTCACGGCGGCAGGCGCATCGGGAGTCACGGTTACCGAGGTGCGCGGCTATGGCCGCCAGCAGGGCAAGACCGAAGTCTATCGCGGCGCCGAATACGAAGTGCGCCTGCTGCCGAAGGTGCGCATCGAGACGGCCGTCTCCGACTCGATCGTCGAGAAGGTCATCGACGCCATCACGCAGGCCGCCAACACCAACAAGATCGGCGACGGCAAGATCTTCGTGCTCGACCTCGAGTCCGTAATGCGGATCCGTACCGGCGAGAAGAACGAAGCGGCCCTGTCGTCTTGAGGCTCGCTTCGAGACGCAAACGCCCGCGAACTCGCCGCTTGACCGGCAGGGCGCGGGCGATGTGTCTTTGAGACTGCAGGCGAGCCGGCGACCACGCGGCTAAAGCCCGGCCTTAGAGCCGCTGAGTTGACCGCGATCACCACCGGGCAGCGCGTTGAGAGCAAGTGTCGAAACCTGATCCTCATCTGGAGGGAGGTTCCGCGCGCGCGTTTACCGGGCTCAGCTGGCGCTTGCGTTCATGGCGTCCATCATTGCGTGCGCTCCTCAGGGACAGGATCGCCAACAGGCGCAGGGCGGCGCGGCTCGCGGACAAGGCAGAGTATGTCCGCTTCTCCGAAGCTCTCGCTCATCACGCAAGGCAGGAGGATGAAATCCTCTACTCCGCAGCGATTGTAGTCGGTCGATTTGTCGCCGCCGGCGAAGCCGCGCAGTAGGCTGTGCCTATTCGGCTCGGGCCTTGCCGCGTTCGAGCACGAAGACGAGTTCTTCGGCGGTCCAGTTGAGGCGCGACAGCGCCGCCGCATCGACGGGCGTTCCGCCGACTGCGGTCGCCTTGACAATCCGGAGTCCGAGCTCTTCCGCAAGCTCGGCAAGGTCGCGGGCCGTACACGGCCGGCGGGCGCCGTCCGACCACCAGGAGGAGTTGCTGGCGAGGGAAGGAATCCGGCCTGAGGTCAGCAAGGCCGTGCGCACCTTCCAGTGGCCGTAGTTGCGGAATGACACGATCACCTTGCGGGCGATGCGCGAGAGTTCGCCCAGCACGAATTTGGGTCGCGCCAGTTCCTGGATGGTCTTCGACAGGATGGCGGCGTCGAAGGCGTTGTCGGGGTAGACGGGAAGGTCGTGGTCAGCGTCGCCCTGCACCACGGCGAGGCCCTTGGCGACGCAGCGGTTGACGCCGGCCTGTTCAACTTCGAGGCCGCGCGTGCGTGCGCCGCGCTCGGTCTGCAGCAGCTCCATCAAGAGGCCGTCGCCGCAGCCCACGTCGAGCACGAGTTCGCCAGCGTTGATGAACTGGGCGATAGCGACGTGGTCTGCCCTGCGCATTCCGTGAGAACCGGGACCGGATTTCATTGGGCGACCCGCTTCGGCAACCCACGCGCATTGGCTGCGGCGTCGATGAAACCACGGAGGCCGGCTTCGAATTCGGGCTCCTCGACGAAGAAGGCGTCGTGGCCCTTGTCGCTCTCGATGTTGACGTAGCTGGTCTCGCAGCCGGCGGCGTTGAGCGCGCGGACGATCTCGCGGTTCTCTTCCGGCGGGTAGTGCCAGTCGGTGGAGAAAGAGAAGACGCAGAAGCGGGTGTTGAGACCCTTGAATGCGTTGGCCAGCACGCCGCCATGCTCCGCGGCGAGATCGAAATAGTCCATCGCGCGGGTGATGTAGAGATACGAGTTGGCGTCGAAGCGCTCGACAAAGGTTTGGCCCTGGTGGCGCAGATAGCTTTCGACCTGGAAGTCGGCGTCGAACCCGAACGTCTTCGACTGCCGGTCCTGAAGGCGGCGGTCGAATTTCCGTTTCAGCGCGCTTTCGGAAACGTAGGTGATGTGCGCCGCCATGCGGGCGACTGCGAGGCCGCGCTCCGGACGGACGCCTTCGGCGAGGTAGTTCCCGTTGCGCCAGTTGGGATCGGCCATGATCGCCTGCCGGCCGGTCTCGTAGAAGCCGATGTTCTGCGCCGACTGGCGGGCGGCGACGGCGATCGGAACCGCCGCGAATACGCGATTGCGGGCCTGGATCGTCCACTCCAGCACCTGCATGCCGCCGATCGAGCCGCCGATCACGAGGAAGACGTCGGGGATGCCCAACTGGTCAAGGAGGGCGACCTGGGCCCGCACCATGTCGGCGATGGTGATGACCGGGAAGTCCGTGCCCCAGTAGGTCCCATCCGGCTTGCGGCTGGCGGGGCCGGTCGAGCCCATGCAGCCGCCGAGAACGTTCGAGCAGATGACGAAGAACCGGTTGGTGTCGACCGGCAGGCCAGGACCTACGACGAGATCCCACCAGGCGGGGCGGCCGGTGACGGGGTTCGGCGTCGCCGCGAACTGGTCGCCGGTGAGGGCGTGGCAGACAACGACCACGTTGTCCTTCTTGGGGCTCAGCTCTCCCCAGGTTTCGTAGGCGAGTTCCACGTTCTCGAGCACGCGACCGCTGTCCAGCCGGAGGGGCTTGGCGGGCGTGGCGACGGACAGGCGTTTGAGCCCATCCGCGCCGCTCAGGGTGCGGGCGGGCGCTGTCATGGCCGGGAACCTAGATCAGGTCGCATATGGAATGAAGCAATAGATAGGAACGCCTTGAATCGGGCTGTGCTAGGGTTTTTGCGGTCGCCGCCGAACCATACTAGGGTGAGGCGCGCTGGGGAGCGTTTACCAAGTTCAGAGTAATGGCGGCAGACAGTTTTCACGCATCGGCCGAAGTATCTGGGGCCGAGGCATCCAGGGGCGAAGTATCTGGCGATCCCCTGCTCATCGCCTTGGCGGAGCGGTGGCGGAGCATGCTCCAGGCCCCCGCGGCCTCGTCTGCGGGAATCGGGTTCCGCCCGGCGCGCGACGCAGCCGAGATGCGCCGGCTCTATCGCAAGGCCGGCGAACTTGGCGCGCCGCCTGACGTTATCGCCCGCCTTTGGCGCTCGCTGTGCGGGGACATGCTTGTCGCGCGCGGGCTGAAGGCCGTCTACGTGGCTGGCGGCGACATTGCCCAGTCGCTCGACGGCGCGCGGGGCTATTTCGGCTTTGGTCCCAACCTTGTGCCGGTGGTCGAGGTCCGGGAGGCGCTGGAGCGCGCCGTCGACCAGCAGGGCGTGGTGTGCTGCGTGCCCTGGCCCGAGCATGCCGGCAGCGGCCAGTGGTGGCCCATGCTGAACGAAGGGAGATTCCGCAGCCTCGCCATCGTGGCGGGCTGGCCCAGCCTGCCAGGTTCGCCCTCGGAAACGCCGAAGATGGCCGTAGTTGGCCGGATCGGCATGGAATCCTCAGGCGACGACGAGACGCTGGCGACAGCACATGACGACCAGTACCGGGCCGAACGCATGCTGGCGACGTTCGATCTCAAGGCCGACGTTGTGGCGCGGGCGAGGTCGCAGGCGCTGATCCGGATCAACGAATTCGTGTCGGTGGATGACCGCCGGATCGATCTGGCGCGGCGGGAAGGGCTGGACGGGCTGCGCATTGTCGGGGTACGGCCACGGCCGTGAAGGCCCCCGCGCGGACTGCGTCATGACCGACCGACCAAAACCCCTGCCGCAGCTTGCGAAGGTGACGCCCTATGTGCCGGGCGAGGCGCCCAAGCCGGGCAGGGGCCCGAGCTACAAACTCGCATCCAACGAGAACCCGCTGGGGACGTCGCCCAAGGCGAAGGCGGTCTACGCCGAGATGGCGGACAAGCTGGAGCTTTATCCCGACGGCGGCGCGGGCGTGCTGAAGGCGGCGATCGCGAAGAAGCACGGCCTCGACGCTGGCCGCATCGTGGTGGGCGCGGGATCGGACGAGATCTTCCTGATGATCGGCCGGGCCTATCTCGGGCCGGGCGATGAGATGATCTGCACGCGCCACGCCTTTGCGATCTACGCCGTCATCGGCCAGCAGCAGGGCGCGAAGGTGATCGAGGTGGAGGAGAAGAACTTCACCGCTGATGTCGACGCCATCCTGAAAGCGGTGACGCCGCAGACGAAAGTCGTCTGGCTCGCCAACCCGAACAATCCGACGGGCACCTACCTGCCGTATGACGAGGTCAAGCGGCTGCATGCGGGCCTGCCGTCCGGCGTGCTGCTGGTGCTGGATGCGGCCTACTGCGAGTTCGTGCGGCGGAACGACTACGCCTCGGGGATCGAGCTGGCGTCGGCCAACGACAATGTCGTCATGACGCGGACTTTCTCCAAGCTCTACGGGCTCGCCGGCCTGCGGCTGGGCTGGGCCTATGCGCCGGCGCATGTGATCGATGCGATCGAGCGCGTGCGCATGCCGTTCAACGTCAACCTGGTGGTGCAGTCGGTGGGCATCGCGGCGCTGGAGGACGAAGCGTTCGTGCAGGAATCGCTGGCGCACAACGACAGGGAGCTGGCGCGCCTGATCGTGGGCCTTCGCGCGCTCGGTCTCGAGGTGATGGACAGCGTCGGCA
>DATBNA010000385.1:0-10566 GCA_036554545.1 Hyphomonadaceae bacterium | reverse complement strand
GCTTCCTTTGCCGGCGTGTGCGCCGGTCATTTGCTTGTTTGGCGTTTGCTCGTTCAGTTGCCGGCCGTGATTGGGGAGGGCCGGCGGGCCGTCAGCTTCTCTGACGATCTTTCTTCTTCATGGTCATATCCGTTTCCTCAGTCCTCAGGCTGACGCCTTGTTTTGTGCTTCGACCGCGCTGCGCCAGCCGTAGAAGCCGGCGTGCACTTCGTCCCAGGTCGGCAGGGCCTTCATCGTGTTCATCCAGCGTGCAACGCCGGGGTAGGCGCGAAGGTCGAACCCGACCAGTTCACCTGCAGAGATGATCCCCGAGCCGAAATAGTCGGCGATGGTAATCGCGTTTCCGCAGATGAATTGCTTGGCGCCGATCCACGTATCGAGCGCCTTCAGACGTTTCGCTGCGCGCGGCTCGTGGAGGCCGATGAACTGTTTCTGTGCGGCGCCGGGAAGACGGTAGTGGGCGAGGACGCGCGAGTAGACGAGACCGTAGACATAATCGCGCATCAGATAGGTGTTGAAGAAATCCATCACCTCGTTTACGCGCGCCCGGGCTTTCAGCTCTTTCGGGTATGCAGGCGAGTCGGTGAGGTCTGCGAGGTATTTGAGGATCGCCGAGCTTTCCGTGAGCACGAAGCCGTCGTGCTCCAGCACAGGCACCGCCTGGTTCGGGTTGAGGCGCGTATAGGCCTCGCTGCGGTTCTCGTCGCTGAACAGGTCCACCAGCTGGTAGTCCAGCGGAATGCCGGTCTCCGAAGCGAACAGGATGATGGGGCGGCAGGTGGTGGAGGCCGGGTCGTAATAGAGCCGGAGAGTGCCCGGCGCCTTCCGCGGTGAGAGGGGGGAGATGTGCCGGGAAGGGGCCGGGGGAGTCATGGAGAGGTCACTCGTAGGTTTGGCGTCGACTTCTGGTGGTCGTTTTTTATACCGGGGACTGCGTCTTTGACGTCTCGTCCGTGGGATCCAAGTACGGAATGTCGCAGGCGGGCTCAATCAGTAATATTGCAGACGGCTCTGCATTATTGCAGAATGAACCATGTTTGAATGGGGCGACCTCAGATACTTCCTGGCAGTCTCAAGGGGCGGTAGCACCTTGGCGGGAGCTAAGATTTTAGGCGTGAACCAGACGACGGTGGCTCGCAGAGTTGCAGCCTTGGAAGAGGCGATCGGGGAAAAACTCTTTGACCGCGCGGCCGGCGGATACCGCCTGACAGATGTAGGTTCTGCAATGGTGCAGAATGCCGAGCGGGTCGAAGCGGAAGTCGAGGCCTTCAGCCGGATGGTCGCCCAGCGCAGCCGGAAACTGCTCGGCATGATCCGGGTGACTACCAACGATGTGCTGGCCGAGTGCCTGCTGTCGCCCTGGCTCAGCGAATTCTCGCAGCGTTTTCCGGTGGTGCAGGTCGAAACGATCATCACCGACCAGCGTCTCGATATCGCGAGGGGCGAGGCGGATATCGCCCTGCGCGCAGGCCGGCAGCGCGTCGAGGGCGATGGGCTGGTGGTGCGCCGCCTCGCGACCGGCAAGTGGGGGGTCTACTGCTCGAAGTCGTATGCGAAGGACAATGGCCGGCCAACTGATCCCACCGAGCTGGCAAGGCATCCTATCATCGGCGGCGCCGGCGAGCTGGCGCGCTTCGAGCCGGAATTCCTGAAACTGGCGAAGGCGAACGGCGCCGTCGTGCGCCAGGCTTCGTCCTCCATCCTCAACATAGCGGGCGCCATACGCAGCGGCATGGGCGTCGGCGGCATTCCCTGCATGCTCGGCGAACTCGATCCGGAACTGGAGCTCTGCTTCCTGTTCGATGAAGCCGACTACGACCTTCTCCTCATCACCCGCGAGGAGATGCGCAATCTGCCCCATGTTCGCGCCTTCAACGATTTCATCGTTTCCCGCACGGCCGCGCTGCGGCATATGATCGAAGGGAGGATGCAGGCCCGCTAGGGAGACGCGCGATGGGATATCTTCGGCTGCGGCAGATCTGTCTGGTGGCTCACGACCTTGCCACCGTCGAAAAACAGATCGCGGACGTGCTGGGCGTGGAGATCTGCTATCGTGATCCAGGCGTCGGTAAATACGGCCTGCACAATGCGCTCTTCGCCATCGGCGGAACCTTCCTCGAAGTCGTCTCTCCTACGCGGCCGGACACGGCGGGCGGCCGCTATCTCGAACGGCGCAAGGGCGATGGCGGATATATGTACATCGTCGATTGCGACGACCTTGAGCGGCGGCGCGAGCATTTCAGGAAGATCGGCGTCCGGCTGGTGCAGGACCTGAAGTCCGGCGATGACGTTTCCACTTCGGAGGCAATCCACCTTCATCCCAAGGACACGGGCGGCTGCCTCCTGTCGGTCGATCGTCATTCCGGCGGCGCCGATATGCACGGCGGCTACCACTGGGCTGGGCCCAACTGGCAGAAGCACGACCGCTCCAAGACGCTGAAGGCGATTACCGGCGCACGCATGCAGTGCGACGACCCGCATGCAACTGCAAAACGCTGGAGCGAGATCCTGGAGCGTCCGCTGGAGCGCAAGGACGATGTCTGGACCATAGAGCTCGACAATGCCCGCGCGAGGTTCGCGCCGCTTGAGGACGATCGCGGCGAGGGACTCTCCGCTGTACGCCTTGCGACAAAGGACAAGGCAACGATCCTGTCGAATGCGAAGAAGGCTGGCGTGCGGACCGGTGAAGCGCCTACAGGCTCGTTTGTCGAATTGTGCGGCACGCGCTTTGTGCTGGTCTGAGGATCTGCGATGCCCGTTTACACGATCGCCCAGCTCAAGTTCACCGACATCGACGCCTATCGCCGCTACCAGAACGCCTTCCCGGCGGTGTTCGCGAGGTTCAATGCCAAGGTGCTGGTTGCCGATGAAACGCCTCGTGTGCTCGAAGGCGACTGGCCGCGCGACAAGGTTGTGATCCTGGCGTTTCCCGACGAAGCTGAAGCGAAGCGCTTTGCGATGTCGCCCGAGTATCAGGAGATCGCGAAGGACCGGAAAGCGGGCGCGGATGCGATCGTGCTGATGGTGCGGGGCTTCGAACCAAAGGCCTAGAGCGTCCAGACGCGCGCTGTCTGGATCGGATGGTTCTCGATCTCGGTCGTGGTTTCCACCGAATATTCCGCTGCAAGCCTGAAGGCGTCGCGCGGGAAATAGGTGCGACCCGGATCGCCGGCGAACACGGCAATTCCAGCCGAATGGGCGCGCTCGAGAAAGGCGCGAAACATCTGTGCCGGCCGCTGTTCGTAGAACACGTCGGCGGCAAGGATGACATCGACATCGGGCGGCGGATCCTCGAGCAGGTTGCCGCCGATATAGCGAATGGGAACGTCGTTGAGCGCGGCGTTCACAGCGATCGCCGCCTCGCACATCGGGTCGATGTCGTTGGCTGAAACCTGCGCGGCGCCGGCGATGGCTGCCGCAATGCCGACGAGACCTGATCCGGAAGCAAGATCGAGCACGCGTTTGCCGCGGACGGTTGCGGGATGGTCGAGGATGTAGCGGGCCAGCGCCTGGCCGCCGGCCCAGGGGAAGGCCCAGAAAGGCGGGGAGACGTTGTGGCGGGCGAGGTCCTTTTCGGTCGCTTCCCATAGGGGCGTCAGCTCGTCCGCGGTGTAGATGCGGATCGGCAGGTTGGGGACCGCAAACGCACGCGTGTTGGCGCGGATGAAGGCCATGCGGCTTTCGAGCGAGGCGTGGGGCATTGCCTACCGGTGCGCAGGAATGGCTGCGCAATGCAATGGTATCTTTGCCTTTCCCGACTATCGTGCGCGTCCCCCGGAAGGTCCGGGCCGAGGAGTTGAGATGTCGGCCGGCTATGACATTGGCAAGCTGGGCAGCGAGGCCCGTGGGGCGCGCAGCCGCGCCCATGCGCCCTATTCGAAGTTCCGCGTCGGCGCGGCCGTCCTGCTGGACAACGGGGCGGTGGTGCTCGGCGCCAATGTCGAGAATGCGAGCTATGGCCTGACCTGCTGCGCCGAGCGCATCGCGCTGTTCTCGGCGCGTGTGCAGCATCCGGGAGCGAAGATCGTGGCGCTGGCGGTGAGCGCCGGGGACGATGACCATCCGCACGAAGGAGAGCGCGCGCGCATGCCGTGCGGGGCCTGCCGGCAGGTGATGGTGGAGTTCATGCCCTCGACGGCGCAGATCTGGATCGACGGCGTAGGCACGCAGACGCTGGGGGAATTGTTGCCAATTCCTTTCCAGCTCTAGCTCGCTAGGACTTTCCTCAGACTTTTGCACTAGCATGCATTCGTTTCGGGGGATGCCTTCATGGCTGCCGGCGGCAACGCGCAAACTGTTCTGGTGCTGGACGATAACCGTTTCCAGCAGCAGGTCCTGCGCATGATCCTGATGGGACTCGGCGTCAAAGACGTCGTGACCGCGAAGGATGTCGACGCGGCCCTGCAGGTTCTCGCCGAAAAGAAGTTCGACCTGGTCATCGCCGACTACCGGCTGGACGGCAAATCGGGCGCCGATTTCACGCGCCTTGTGCGCGCCGCCCGCGGCGCTGGCGATCGCTTCATTCCGATCATCGCCTGCACGTCGGACACGATGCCCGAAGTGATCCGCGAGCTTCGCGATGCAGGCGCCGACGAGATTCTCGGCAAGCCCGTTTCGTCGCAGGCTCTGGCGGCGAAGATCGACGCCGTGATCAATGCGCGCCGGCGTTTCGTGTCGTCGTCGGATTTCTTCGGACCGGACCGTCGCCGTCAGTCGCGCGGCCCGGGTGCAGGCGCTGAGCGCCGCGGCTCGCGCTAGTCCCGTTTCGCTTTCTGGACGGCTGCTGATCAGCGCTTGGCGATGCGCTCGATCGTGCGGAGCACGTCGCCGAGGTCCGGGCCGTCGTTGGCCGGGATGCCCGATGCAACAGGGGCGGTGCGGGGGGACGCTTCGGCCGCAGCCCCAAGCACGCGTTCGATCTCGGCATAGAGCTCCAGCCGGTCGACGGGTTTCGAGACATAGCCGGACATCCCCAGCGCCAGCAGGCGCTCGCGGTCGCCACTCATGGCATTGGCGGTGAGGGCGATGACCGGCAGCGTCGACCAGGGCTGGCCGGAGGAGCGGATGCGGACGATCGCCTCCATCCCGTCCATCACCGGCATGTTGCAGTCGAGCAGGACGAGGTCGAAGGGCTGTTTCTCGAGCAGGTCGAGGGCTTCGCGGCCATTGTCGGCTTCGGTGATCTCGGCCCCCTGCGGCTGCAGGAAGAGCCGGGCGACCTGGCGGTTGATGGCGTTGTCGTCGGTGAGGAGGATCCGCGCGCCGCGCATGCGGGAGACGCGCTGGTCCGGCGTTTCCTTGAAGATCGGCGCCGCCGGGGCGCGGGGTTTGGGGGCAGGACGGCTGGCAGGAGCGGCGAGGAAGGACAGGGTGAATTCGGCCCCCGCGCCAGGGCGGCTTTTGACCACGATGTCGCCGCCCATCAGCCGGGCAAGGTCGCGCGAGATGGCCAAGCCAAGGCCCGTGCCGCCATGGCGTCGGGTGGTCGACTGGTCGGCCTGCGAGAAGGCCTGGAACAACCGGTCCTGGGTCTTTCCGTCGATGCCAGGCCCGGTGTCGGCCACTGCGATACTGAGGTTTGTCCTGCCGTCGACTTCCTTTGCGGCGGAGACGCGGATGGTGATTCTTCCGCGATCGGTGAACTTGATGGCGTTGGAAACGAGGTTGCAGAGGCACTGGCGGACGCGCGTCGCGTCGAAGGAAAGCCGATCGGGGACTGAAGGATCGATCGTCGCGCAGAGTTCGAGACCCTTCACGCTGGCCTCGAGCTTGAACAGGCGGCAACAGCTTTCGACAACGTCGGCAAGCCGCGCGTCCACCGGCAGGATGTCCATGTGGCCGGACTCGATCTTGGAGAGGTCGAGCACGTCGTTGACGATGGTCATCAGCGTTGCGCCGGACTCGCGGATGGTCTCGACCATTTCGTGCGCTTCGGGGTCGAGGTCCTTCGCGCGCAGGGCCTGCGTCATGCCGAGCACGCCATTGAGGGGCGTGCGGATCTCGTGGCTCATGCTGGCGAGGAACGTGCTCTTCGCGCGGGTCGCGGCCTGGGCGTCGTCACGCGCTTTTTCGGCTTCCTCGACCCGGGTCGCGCGCTCCTGCGCGAGGTCGGTCAGCGCCTTGCGCATGCGTTCACCCTGCCAGATGAGCAGGAAGATGACCGGGGGCGCGACCAGCACCACGATCCACATCGTGGTCCACGGATTGTATGGCGGCGGCTTGGGCAGCAACCAGGTGTCGAATGCGTAGTCGATGAGCAGGACGACGCACAGAATCGGCGCGCAAATAACGACTGTCCGGAGAATCAATGCACGCGACACGAGAAGGGAACCAACCGCTAAACTTCTCGCGTACCCGATTTCTCACACGCAGCAATCAGGCCGAATCCCTAGCTGCGCCGGATTTCCTCGCGTTCCGGGCTATTTCCGTTCGACCACCTTTATCGTGTCAGTGGAGTTGTCCGACGCGTAGGGATAACCGGCGGTGATGACGAAGCGCTTGATGCCGGAGGCCGCCTCGTGGCGGTTCACCGCATCGAGAATGTCGTCGAAGCTCTTGGGCTCTTCCGGCTCGATGTCGGCGGCGACGCCCCATATCAGCGACAGCTTGCGCGCCGTGGCGTGATTGGGCGTCAGCGCGTGGATCGGCTGCCTGGGACGCGTGGCCGAGACGCGCTGGGCTGACGATCCCGAGCGGGTGAAGACGACCAGCGGACAGTCGAGATCGTCGGCAAGCTTCGATGCGGCCAGCGCGCAGGCGTCGGCCGTGGTGATGGCGGCCGGGGCGGGCGCCGCCTGGGCTGACGGATTGGCGTCGCGGTCGCTTTCGATGGCGCGGATGATGCGGTCCATGATGGCGACAGCCGCGGTCGGATGGCGGCCGACAGCGCTTTCGGCCGAGAGCATCACGCAGTCCGCGCCCTGGTAGACGGCGGTTGCGACGTCGTTGGCTTCGGCGCGCGTCGGGGCGAGCGACTCGACCATCGATTCCAGCATGTGCGTGGCGATGATCACCGGCTTGCCGTTGGCGCGGGCGGTGCGGACGATGCGGCGCTGGGCGATCGGCACCTGTTCGGGCGAGAGTTCGACGCCAAGATCGCCGCGCGCCACCATCACGCCGTCGGATTTGGCGATGATGCCTTCGAGTTCGTCGAGCGCGGAGGGTTTTTCGATCTTCGCGATCAGCGGGACGCCGGCGCCAAAAGCCTTGCGCGCCAGGGCAAGGTCATCGGCGCGCTGCACGAACGACAGCGCGATGTAGTCGACGCCGTTCTGCAGCGCGAACTTGCCGTCGGCGATGTCTTTCTCGGTCAGCGCCGGAATCGGGATCGGGCGGTTGGGGGCGGTGACGCCCTTGCGGCTGGCGATGCGGCCCGGTGCGATCGGCCGGGCGATGCGGTCTGCGCCGTCGACCTTGACGATGTGCAGCATCATCTTGCCGTCGTCGATCAGCAGCCGGTCGCCGAGCTGGAGCGAGGCGACAAGTTCAGGATGCGGGATCGCGATGATCTCCGGGTCATCGGACTTCGTGGCAGCGGTGAGGCGCAGTTCGGAGCTCATGCGCACGTCGACGCCGCCGCCGGGCAGGTCGCCTACGCGCAGCTTGGGTCCCTGCAGGTCGGCGAGGAGGGCGACGGGACGGCCGGCGGACTTCTCCGCTTCGCGCGCGGCGGCGATGCGCGCGGCGTGCTGGGCGTGGTCGCCATGGCTGAAGTTGACGCGGAACAGGTCGACCCCGGCGCGCAGCAGCTCTTCCATCTTGAGCGCGCCGTCGCTGGCCGGGCCGAGCGTGGCGAGGATCTTGGTGCGGCGTTTGAGGGCGGAGGTCATGGAAGGGCCTTCAGGCGAATCTCGGGTTGAGTCTAGGCCGGGATTGCACGAGCGGAATGTTTGTTTCGTGAAGAAGCGGTTGGGATCGGATTTTGGGCGCATTTCCGCGATCCCGCAGGTGTGGCTGTGGGCTGGGTCGGGCTGTGTTTGCGGAGTTTGACGCCGCTCAGGGCGGCGCACGGATGCGCAGGCCGGCGGGAGAGGCCTGGCCCTGAAAAACGGCGTGCGAAAAAAAGAAAAACGGCGACAACAACGACAACACGGCGTCCTGCGGCCGGTGATCGCCGTCGCCAGCGCGCCGCCGGACACGCTCGGCATGGCGGCGGATGAAGCGTTCGGGATCGGCGTGGAAGCGGGCGATGTCTTCCAGCCGCCGGTGCATGGCCAGCGCCGAGTGCGGCATGGGCGGCTGGAAGTCTTCGGGCGGGTCGGGATCGTAGCTGAGCGCGTTGAGGTCGAGGTCTTCGCCGAGGATGATCCGGCGCGCGCCCTCATGGCAGAGCCTGCGGACCGCCCATTCCGACTGGCGCAGGCCGGGATAGAAGCACTGCCAGTCCTTCGGCATGGGGCGGGTGCGGCGCATCACTTTGAGCTGGACAAGATTCTGGCAGAAGCGCGCGAGCATTTGCGCCAGGAGGAGGAAGGGCAGCAGCCAGAGATCCGAGATGGCGAAGCCATCCGTTGTGTCCTTTCTTCCGGTCTCCAGCGCACAGGTCATGGGCGGGAGTATCGCCGGGATTTTCCTCCCGAGGGAAAAGTGCGGTTTCTGCGTGCGCCGGTTTCAGATCAACGCCTTGAGCGGACGCTGAATTCTGTCTCCGGAGCTCCAGAAATATAGGGGGATTGGGCTCGCGAAATCCCCCGATCTGGAAGAGGACGCACGTGCGCGTTCCCGCGTGGGGATCCAGTCCGGCGGGCATGCGCCCGCCAACTGCTACTGTTTCAACGGCAGCTGTGCGGATCGAGGGACTGGTTGCTAGCGCGCTCCGCGCGCTGAACTGGGTCGCCCGCCTGCGCGGGGGATGCGGTGGTTGGATCGGCATCTGAAAAAGCCGCTTGCCATATTATCCTGTGTGGCATATAGTATACTCGGTACAGGATGTGGCGCATATGCCGATAAGCCCTGAAATCATTGAGACTCTGCGGCTGGAGCTGAGGCGGGGGACGTTGATCCTGGCGGTGCTGGGGGCGCTCCGGACCGAAAAATATGGCTACATGCTGAAGTCCGAACTGGGCGAGCAGGGCGTCGAGATCGACGAGGGCGCGCTCTATCCGATGCTCCGCCGTCTGGAGTCGCAGGGACTGCTGACCAGCGAGTGGCGCGAGGACGCCAAGCGGCAGAAGCGCTTCTACCGCCTCTCCGCCGACGGCGCGGCGGCGCTCTCACAACTCACCGAAGAATGGCGCGGCATGAACCGCGCGCTGGACCGGATTCTCAAGGAGAGCGGCCAATGACCGACGACCTGGTCAATGCACACCTGAAATTTCACGACATGGACGCGCCTGGGGGAGAGCGGAAAGTGAAGGACATGATCCCGCGCTATCTGGCGGCGGTGGAACGCCGTCTGCCGAACGAACAGGCGAAGGACATCATCGCCGAACTGAGCGAGGCGATCGCTTCGAAGATCGAGGCGAAGGAGGCGCAGCTCGGGCGCGCCGCGGCCGACGACGAGATCGCGGACGTGCTCAAGAGTTTTGGCCATCCGGTGGTGGTGGCCTCGCGCTATTCAGGGCGCGACCACCTCATCGGGCCGCAGCTCTATCCCTGGTTCTGGGATGCGCAACGTGTCGGCGTGGGACTTGTGCTTGCGATCGGTCTCATCGTGCTGGGCGTTCGTGCGCTGGGCGCTGATGCGCCGATCTCGTTTGTCTTCCGGGGAATCGGCAACATTCTCGAGGGCGCCGTCCTCGCGTTCGGCATGCTGACGGTGGTTTTCGTCATGCTCGAACGGACAAAGACCGACCTGAGGCTCGCCGCCAGATGGAGTCCCAAGACGCTGCCGCAGGATCATATCCGCAAGCCGAGGTCGCTTTTTGAAAGCGTGTTCACATTCGCCTTCGACATCGTGTTCATCCTCTGGTGGGTGCGCGTCATCGACTTCCCGAACGAGGTGCCGGGCCGCAACAATTCCATGGAGCTGCATTTCGCGGAGGCCTGGGCGCAGCTGCATGCGCCGATCCTTGTGCTTGCCCTGCTGACGGCGGCCGTCCACCTGTCGGACATCCTGCATCCGGGTTGGAGCCGGCTACGAGCAGTCATCTCGATCCTCGGCCACGTTGGCGGGCTCGCCGTGCTGTGGGTGCTGTTCCGGGCGGGGCCGCTGGTTTCGGTCACCGCTTCGGCGGAGGAGAGTCAGCGCGCGTTTGAGGTCGCAAACTTCATCAACGGCATTTTCGGCCCGGTGCTGGGGATCGTCGGACTGTTCTGGGCCATCGGCATGGGCGTCGAGATCTGGCGCCTGATCCAGTCGGTCAGGCCGAAGATCCCCACGGCGAGCGTTGCGATCTGAGACGGGTGTCCTCCCCACGATGCCCATGTGCGCGGCGAGGCTTTCGGGCCTCGCCGCATGACGTTCGCGGCAGCAGCAATGTTGCAGTCGCAAGTGACACGGAATTTATTCGGGCGCCGTTGGGGCGCCTGATTGTTGACAGTGTCAATCAGGAGTAGGTTCCGGCGGAATCGGGACACCAAGGAGTTTCCTCCCATGAAAAGAATGGCGATGGCCGTTCTGGCGGG
>DATBNA010000377.1:0-2014 GCA_036554545.1 Hyphomonadaceae bacterium | reverse complement strand
TACAACATCCAGGTCTATAACGGCGTGGTCTACATGCTCGGCCTTGCGAAGTCGGAGGACGAACTGCGCCGGGCGGCCGAACACGCCAGCAAGGTGAAGGGCGTCCGGAAGGTCGTCTCGTATGTGAAGATGCGCGACCGGGTCGAACCGCCGATACAGGCGGGCACACAGGCGGAGTTCCAGCAGGCTGGCGCCGTGCAGATCGCGCCGCCCGTCGAAACGGCCGCTCCGATCGTACCGCCGGACAGGCCGCCAACGACACGCGCGCAGTATGGCGATCCCTATGCGCCGGGCGCAGCGCCGCCGCCGGGCGCCAACAACAACGACATCGGTCTGCAGAGCGCCCCTCTGCCGCCGGCGCAATGAGGCGCGGCGCGATCCTCGCACCGGTCCTGGTGCTGGCTGCAGCATACGCGGTCGCGCAGACGCCTCCGGCTGCGCCGATAAAACCCACCGTCGCCAAGCCCATCGCGCCCAAACCGCCTGTTGTGGAAAGGGCGAAGCCGGCTGCAGCGGCGCAGGTCGCCGCGTTTCGGGAGGAGCTGAAAACCGTCGACCTGGCGATCGGAAAGCTGCAGTCGAAGAACAACGGCAAGGACCCGATCAGCGAGCTGAACAAGGAGGACATGGCCCAGCTGCAAGCCATGATGAAACGGAAGGGTCAGCTGGAGCAGATGATCTCCAACGCGATGAAGGCCGGCAGCGACACAGGCAGCTCGATCATCGCCAACCCGAAGGGCTCATGACTTCAAAAGCGGGCCCGGCCGAGATTGCGCGTGGGGGCGGGGCAACCTAGGTAAGGGAAGCTGCGCCGGAGCCCTTCATGGCCTTGAGAATCGCCGTCCAGATGGACCCGCTCGAGACGGTGAATCCGGCGGGCGACACCAGCTTCATGATGATCGAGGAGGCGCAACGGCGAGGCCATCGCGTCTTCGTCTACGGCGTCGGCGACCTGGCATATGACGCAGGTCTGGTGTCGGCGCGGGCGCGGCCGGCGAAGGTGATGCCGGGCGAGACGCCGCACGCATCATTCGAGGCGGCGGGCACGCTCGATCTCAGGAAGGACGTCGATGTCGTCCTGATGCGGCAGGATCCGCCCTTCCACATGGGCTACATCACGGCGGCGCATATACTCGAGCTGGTACGGCCGGACACGCTGGTGGTGAACGACCCGGCAGGGGTTCGGTCGAGCCCGGAAAAGGTCCTGCCGCTGATGTTTCCCGAACTGCAGCCGCCGACGCTGGTGACGCGCGATGTGCGGCTGGTGCGCGAATTCCGCGAGCGCCATGGCGACATCGTCCTGAAGCCGCTGCATGGGCACGGCGGGGCAGGCGTGCTGAAGATCGGCCGCGAAGACGGAAACCTCGAGGCGGTCGTCGGGCTGTTCGCGCAGATGTGGCCGGAGGCGTTCATCGCGCAGGCCTTTCTTCCGTCGGTCTTCGAGGGCGACAAGCGCATCATGCTGGTCGACGGCGAAGCAGTGGGCGGGATCAACCGCCGCCCGCCTCCCGGAGCGATCCGCTCCAACCTCGTGGTCGGCGGCAAGGCGGAGGCGACGGAACTGTCGGCGCGCGAACGGGAAATCTGCGCCCGGATCGGACCGGAACTGAAGAAGCGGGGGCTGATCTTCGTCGGCATCGACGTGATCGGCGGCATGCTGACCGAGATCAACGTGACTTCGCCTACCGGCGCGCGGGCGCTGAAGAGTCTTTCTGGCGTCGATGCTGTCGCGAAGATGTGGGACGTGATCGAAAAGAAGAAGGCCCGCTGACGCGGGCCCTCCCCACAGTCCGTCAGTTGCAGCTTATGCGAGGCCTTTTTCGAAGGTCGCAAGCAGGCGCGCCCAGGCGCGGTCAGCCTGGACCTGGTCGAATACCTGGCTGTCGGGCGGGCACCAGCCATGCTGGGCCGGATAGACCTCGATCTCGGCCGGAATACTCGCAGCGGCGAAGGCGTCGCGCACCTTGTCCTTCACGGTCGGATCCTGTGTGTCGTCGTTCTGGGCGACGGCGAT
>DATBNA010000374.1:0-7262 GCA_036554545.1 Hyphomonadaceae bacterium | reverse complement strand
CGTCGTGATCCGGATTTCGCAGCCGCTGTTGAAGCAGCGCTGGGACGTGCCGGTCGTCGAGTTTGCCGGCGTACCGGCAGGAGCAGGCACGTAATCGGTCGTACCCGCATACTGAAGTTCGAAGGTGTAGGGTGAGGACGTGGTGCGATCCGCGACCGTGTACTTGTTGCCGTTCAAGAACGCGAAGCCGCCCCCGGCGCCGGTGATGTAGACGATGTTGCCGTTCGAATACGACGGGTTGGACGACGTCTGAACGAGGATGTGGCCGTCCGCCAGCTTCGAGATCGAGCTGATGGTTCTCGCACTGCCATTGCGCCAGGTTGCGCCGCTGGAGCCGGACGATGCGATCGTGTTGCCGCCGGCGACCTTGCGCCAGCCTGTGCCGCTGGAAATCGTCTTGGCCGTTCCGTCGCGCCAGGCGGCGCCGGTCATGGCTGTGGGGCCGGTCAGCGGGCCGCGGATGTCATCCGCCAGATCGGCGCCGACATGGATGTTGTTGCCCCAGGGAACGATAGCGACCTTGGAGAAGTAGGGGGTCTGCACATCGCTGACGACTGTATCGATGAGGTCCTTCGCGGCGTCCTTCAGCGCGGTGATACGGCTGCCGGACATCGACTCCGTGATGTCGAGCGCGAGGGCGACCTCGACGTTGTTGCCGCCGCGGCGCACCTGGCTCTCCGCGGCCACGGTCACGCTCGGCTGGCCGACCAGCGGCATGAAGTAGGTGTCGATCTTCACCTTGCCCTTGAGCAGGACGATGTCGTCGTCGTCGTCGCCGACGTCGAGCGTCAGCTCGATCGGGCCGTTGTGCGGCGTGTGGAAGTTGGCGTTGACGAAGCTGTGGGCAACGATGTTGAGGTCGGTGTCCTCGTTGTACGTCGAACCGACCGCCAGCGCCGCGGCGTCTAGGGCGGACGCAAGTTCATAGCGCGCCAGGAAGGCGCGGCCGCCGTCGATCGCCAGGCCGGTGCACACCGTCAGCGGCACGACCATCAGCGCGAACTGCATGGCGAAAGCGCCCTTGCGATCCGCAACGAACTTTTTCACCGTCCCCAGCATAGCCCTTTGCCTTTCAAATCGCCGGCGCAGCCGGCTGGCCTGGCCCAAACATCAACTCGTTGAAACTGTCTCGGCGTCGAAGAACACGATGTCGCCGCCATCATTGATCTCGCCATCCATGGTGATGACGCGCTCGATCCTCGGGCGCGCGAAAGCCTCGCGCTCGATCGTCATGATGCTGCCGCCGAAGAGGTTCGACAGGGCGCTCTCATAGGTGTAGCGGACGCCGACGCGGATCACCGTCTCGTTCTGCAGGCCCATGCCTTCGGCATTTTCGAGCTCGAACTCGACAGGCGTTCCAGCCACCCGGCGCCAGTAGTAGGTCGGCTCGGATTCCGTGCCTTCGTAGCCGATCGAGGCGATATCGAGGTCGAGGTTATCTGTATTGTCGAGCGGCTTCATCATATGGATGGCCGCGCCATAGAGCTTGCCGAGCTGCTCGGTGGTCATGTCCTCCTCGCGCCCGACGAGGTCGGCGATCTGGTGCACGTAGCGGGTCGCCTCCTCCGCGGCGCGGAAGCGGAACGACATCTCGAGCACGCCCATGACGAGGAAGATCAGGGCGGGCGCGATCATCGCGAACTCTGTCGCGGCGATGCCGCGGCGATCGGAGAGGAGCTGGCGAGGGGAGCGGCGCTTTGTCATGATCACAGCCAGGGTTCGTTGCGGACAACGCAGTAGGCGTTCACGATCGCGGGCATGTCGGGCCCGATACGGAACAACTCGTCCATGAAGGGAGTGATGAACTGGTGGTGGATGGAAGCCCTCACCACGGAGTACTGCTCAGGGCCGCCCGGCTGGAACACGAAGTTCATCGGGTTGCCGTCTTCGTCAAATTCCGGCGGCGGATAGCTGATCTCGTCGATGTCGTCGAAGGCGCGCACGTCGAAGATGATCTTCTCACAGTCGATCATCGGACCGGCCTGGGCGCAGACTTCCTCGTGGAAGGCGTCGGCCATGTCGGACGCGCTCTGGACCTCGCCGGTCTGCAGGTTGCGCGTGGCTTCGTAGACGACGTGGTTCAGCGCGTAGGTCTTGTACTGGAAGAGAACGAACTCCACCAACCCCATGACCAGCATGAAGAAGACAGGCGCCAGAAGGGCGAACTCGATCAGAGTCGAGCCTTCCTTTGCTTTTGCAAAGTGTTTTGGCGTCTTCATAGGTGTCCCGCCTATTATCTCAGGCTGCATTGTGCGGGGTCAGGTTTAATTATCCGCTTCGCGGGGCGCTGAAATTGAAGCGGTTGTCAGGGATTTCATTTACGCGGGGTTCACAGAAAGTAACCGCCTGCCCTCTTCCGCTGGACGTTGACGCAGCGAAGTCCTAATTCGAGACATGGCGCGCACAGTTACCGCAGCAGTGATCCTCATCGGAGATGAGCTCCTCTCCGGCCGTACGCAGGATTCGAACCTCAGGACGATCGCAGAATTCCTTAACCCTCTCGGCGTGGAGGTGCGCGAGGCGCGTGTGATCGCCGATGTGCACGACACCATCGTCGCCACCGTGCAACACCTTCGAAAGACGTATGACTACGTCTTCACCACCGGCGGCATCGGACCGACCCACGACGACATCACGGCCGATGCGGTTGCCGCTGCGTTCGGGCGCACCATCGACGTCCGGCCGGATGCGGTGGCGATCCTCAAGCCCTGGTACGAGGCGCGCGGACAGGAATTGAACGAAGGGCGGCTTCGCATGGCGCGGATACCGGCGGGGGCCGACCTGATCGCCAATCCCGCGTCTGCGGCGCCGGGCTTCATGCTGGGGAATGTCATCGTCCTCGCGGGCATACCGGCGGTGATGCGCGCCATGCTTCAGGATGTGGGGCACAGGATCCAGGGCGGCGCGATCGTGCACAGCCACACGGTGCGGGGGGCCGGCATCCGCGAGGGCGAGATCGCAGAGCCGCTGGGCGCGCTGGCCAAGGCGCGGCCGGAAGTGAGCTTCGGCTCCTATCCGTGGATGCGGCTCAAGGGCAAGACGGCGGAGTTCGGCGTCAACCTCGTGGCGCGCAGCCGCGATCCCGACCTGATTGCGGCGTCGGTGGCGGCGCTGGTGGAGATCGTGCGGGCGCAGGGCGCAGAGCCCGAGGTCGACCCGGACGCGGATGACAGAAGCAAAACATAGAGGGAGGGGATTGTGAGCGAGGGAACAGAACCGCTGCTGCTCGTGGAGCGCGACGGCCCGGTTGCGATCATGACGATGAACCGGCCGAAGGCGCTGAATGCACTGTCGATCGCGCTGCGCACCGAGATGGTGCGGACGATACGCGAGCTGGGCAAGGCAAGTGATGTGCGCGCGGTGATCATCACAGGATCGGGCCGCGCCTTCTCGGCAGGCGTCGACCTCAAGGAAGCGGGCCAGAGCGGCTTCGTGCTCGGCGCGAGCAAGTTTTCGGACGGCGGCGATCTCGACCTGGCGCGGGCGTTCGGCGCGTGCCCCTGGCCGATAATCGGCGCGATCAACGGTTTTGCCATCACCGGCGGCTTCGAGGTGGCGCTGATGTGCGACGTGCTGATTGCGTCGACCGAAGCGAAGTTCGCCGACACGCATGGACGCGTCGGCCTGATGCCGGTGTGGGGGCTGTCGCAGAACCTGCCGCGCGTGATTGGCGTTGCGCGGGCGAAGGAGCTGTCGCTGACCGGCAACTTCCTCGATGCGGCGACAGCGGAACGCTGGGGCCTCGTCAATCGCGTCGTGGCGCCGGAGGAGCTGATACCGACGGCGAAGAAGATGGCGCACGAGATGGCGCAGGTGGACGGAGCGCTGCTGAAGCGCATCAAGTCGGTGATCGACGAGGGGATGCAGCTACCGCTTGATGCGGCGCTGAAGCTCGAGATCGAGCGAGGCACAGAGCACAACGCGACAATCTCGGCGGACTTCGCCGAGAAGTCGCGCGGCGCAGTGATGGCGCGCGGGCGCGAACAGAAGGGCTGACGCCTCGATTGGAACTGCGGTTGACCATGGTGCGGGGGCCGCTAGACTTCCTGCATATCTAGTTGGCGGGCTCGAGATGGGCACATCGACAGGACGCGTCATCGCCGTCGGCCTCGGGCTGGGCCTCTACATGACGGTGCTCGGCTGGCTGGGAAACAATCTGCTGCTTGGCGCCGACTGGGATCGCGCCGGCGCGCTCGCCGCCAACAATGTGGCGCTGCCCTACCCTGACCTGGCGCGCGAGATCATCAGCCTTGTCTTCGATTTCGTGTATTGCCTCACGATGACCTGGCTTTATTCCAAGACCAGTGACCGGTCGCTCGGCTTTTCGGCGAAGTTCCAGTTCGTCTTCTGGTTTGCAACCCTTGTTGTTTTCTACGTCGCTGCCGTGAATTCCCGGTTCGTCCCGTGGGAGATCGCCTGGAAGACGACCCTGCTGGGCCTTCTGATCGCTGTGCCGATCGTCTTCGTCATTCCGCGCCTGATTCCAGCCTGGACCCCGCGCGCCCCTTGATCGCTCGCGGCGTTCGCCGCATGTCACGCACATGGCTTGGACCAGGAAGTATGACGGTGTGGAGCCGCAGCGCGTCAACAAATGGCTGGCGCAGGCGGGCGTGTGTTCACGGCGCGAGGCGGAGGCGCTGATCGAGGCAGGCGCCGTGATGATCGATGGCAGGCGGGTTGAGGATGTCGGCCGCAAGATCGCGCCGGGAGAGACGCTGACGGTGGCGGATCGCGGCGAGGCGGAGCTGGGTGCGGCTGTTTCCGTGGTGATCAACAAGCCGGTTGGGATCGTTTCGGCGCAACCGGAGCATGGGCAGACACCGGCGGCGCGGTTGCTGACGCGTGCAGCGATGATTGGCGATGGCGTCGTGCCCAGCGCCAGGGCCAGCCTTCCCCCGTTGGGCCGGCTCGACCAGGACTCACGAGGGCTGCTGATCCTGTCGGAGGACGGCGTGCTGGCGAAAGCTGTGATCGGACCCGAAAGCCAGGTCGACAAGGAATACATTGTCACCGTGCGAGGGCATGTCGACCGGTCGAAGATCGGCCAGCTTCGACATGGCCTGGAGCTGGATGGCAAACCGTTGAAGCCCGCGAAGGTGAAGCTTGAGGATACGCAGGTCCTGCGCTTTGTGTTGAAGGAGGGCCGCAACCGGCAGATCCGGCGCATGTGCGAGCTGGTTGGGCTGGAGGTCACGGACCTGGTGCGCGTGCGCACAGGACCGGTGGTTCTGGGCGACCTGCCGGAGGGCAAGTGGCGGCATCTCACGAAGGCCGAGCGCGAGGGTCTGATCGTTGCGGCTCAGGCGCCCAGCGCCTGACGGTACGTCGCCAGCGTCCTTGCATCGAAGCAGCAGAAGACCACGTCGATGCCGGCGGCGCCAGCGAGTACGTCGCGTACTGTCCGCACGGCGACCCCGGTTGCGGCCTCGAGCGGGTAGCGATAGGCGCCGGTTGAAATCGCTGGAAACGCGATCGACTCGCATGCGTATTCGAGCGCGAGCGCGATCGAGAAGCGATAGCAGTTGGCGAGCAGCGCTTCTTCGCCTGAGCCGCCGCCGCGCCAGATCGGGCCGACGGTGTGGATCACATGGCGGTGCGGCAGGTTGTAGGCGCCCGTGATCCGCGCCTCGCCGGTCGGGCAACCGCCGAGCATGCGGCATTCGGCGAGAAGGCCCGGCCCGGCGGCGCGGTGGATTGCGCCATCGACGCCGCCGCCGCCGAGCAGTGTTTCGTTGGCGGCGTTGACGATGACGTCGACGCTGGCGCGGGTGATGTCGCCCTGCTCTGCCCGGATGGCGCCCATGCTCAGGTAAGTATGTAGTACGACAGACCGAGCACGACGGCCGTCGTGAGCGCGAGCCCGATCACGTCGCTGACGGTGAGATTCACGCCGCCATCGATCGGCCCCGCCTTGGCCAGCCGCATCTCGCGCGCGATCAGGAAGAGCGGAAAGGTGACGCTGATGGCGACGATGAAGCCGAAGACGACATAGAGCCATACCGTCCAGCCCATTTTCAGTCTGCGCGCCTCGGTGACCATCAGGCCGACGCCTGCAAGCAGGAAGAAGCCGATATCAACCGTGAAGGAGCGCGAGGCCGGGCTGGCCTTCAGGTCTTCCATGTACGAGACGTGGGCGGGCTGCAGGTTCTGGCTCCAGGTGGCGAACAGCGCCACGAAGGCGACCAGACCGTAGAAGATGCACAGATTCCGGCGTGTGGCTGACATAGGCCGCCTCCCTTGAAATCAATGTCGAAGCTGCGGCGCCTTGGTCCCCAGCTTCCAATATCTGCCACATTGCAGAATCGGGCCGGTCGCGTAAATGACGGCGCATGCCACGCGCCCGGATCATGTATGTGGAGCAGATGGTGGCTGGCGCGTTGCATCGCGGGCCGGCCTGGATCTCGCGCGTGCAATATTCGAAGTCGGGCCGGTCGGTCCATTTTCGAGGCCGCGAACTTCTGAACGTAGGCCGCGGCGACTATCAAGACGTCGCGACAGGCGAACGGTTCTGGGTCTCAGGCCCCAAAAAAAATCGACAGGATCGCCACTGGGCTGGTGGCGGGCCGGTCGAAATCGACGACGACATTCGCGATGAGTACTTCAAACTGATCGGATCGAAATGACCGACCTCTCCTCCCTTCTTGCCCCGCAGGATGAGGCGTCCGCCAAGGCGCACGGGCTGAAGCCCAGCGAGTACCAGATCATCCTCGACCGGCTGGGGCGAAAGCCAAACCTGGTCGAGATGGGCATCTTCTCGGTGATGTGGTCGGAGCACTGCTCGTACAAGTCGACACGGCGGCATCTCGGGAAGTTTCCGACCAAGGGCCCGAAGGTGATCCAGGGGCCGGGCGAGAACGCCGGCGTGATCGACATCGGCGAGGGCCCGAACGGACCGATGGCCTGCATCTTCAAGATGGAGAGCCACAACCACCCGTCGTACATCGAGCCCTACCAGGGCGCGGCGACAGGCGTCGGCGGCATCCTGCGCGATGTGTTCACGATGGGCGCGCGGCCGGTGGCGCTGGTGAATGCGTTGCGCTTTGGCGACCCGAGCCATCCGAAGACGCGTAGCCTTGTGGCGGGAGTCGTCGGCGGCATCGGCGGCTATGGCAATTGCGTGGGCGTGCCGACGGTCGCGGGCGAGACGCAGTTCCACAAGGGCTATAACGGCAACATCCTGGTCAACGCGATGGCGGTGGGCCTCGCCGACCAGAACAAGATTTTCTATTCGCGCGGCGCCGAGCCGGGGAATTCCATCTTCT
>DATBNA010000361.1:0-1825 GCA_036554545.1 Hyphomonadaceae bacterium | reverse complement strand
TGACCGGCACCGCCGAGACCGAGGCGGAAGAGTTCGCCAAAATCTACAAGCTCGACGTCATCGTCATTCCGCCGAACCGCACGTTGCGGCGAGTCGAAGAACCCGACTCGATTTACCGGACTGCGCGCGAGAAGAACGACGCGATCGTCAACGACATACTTGCCAAGCAAGAGGCAGGACGGCCGGTACTGGTCGGCACGGTATCGATTGAGAAATCAGAGAAGCTCTCGTCGCAACTGAAGCGGCGCGGCATCAGGCACGTCGTTCTGAACGCGAAGTATCACGCTCAGGAAGCCGAGTTCGTGGCGCAGGCGGGTCGCAAAGGCACGGTGACGATTGCCACCAACATGGCTGGCCGCGGCACCGACATTCTGCTCGGTGGCAACCCCGAGTACATGACGCGGCAGCAGTTGCTGGGTGAACAGAAGGCGGAGCGCCTGCCGAAGGGCGAAGAGCGGTTCACCGACGACGACGACTTCGTCTACTACTACCACATAGACGGGTTCTACAGGGCCGCTCGCGCGGACTGGGATCGCGTGTTCGGGCATTTCAAGCGCCAGACCGACGCCGAGCACGAGGAAGTCGTAAGTCTTGGCGGCCTCCACATCGTCGGCACCGAGCGCCACGAGGCGCGCCGCATCGACAACCAGTTGCGCGGCCGTGCCGGCCGTCAGGGAGACCCGGGCTCTTCGCGTTTTTACCTGTCGCTCGAAGACGACCTGATGCGCATCTTCGGCTCCGATCGCATTTCAGGCCTGATGCAGCGCCTTGGGATGGAAGAAGGTGTGCCCATCGAGCACGGCATGGTCACCAAGGCCATCGAGCGCGCGCAGAAGCAGGTCGAAGCACAGAACTTCGGTACCAGAAAACACCTGCTCGAATACGACGACGTGATGAACAAGCAGCGCGAGAACATCTACGCGCTGCGCCGCGAACTGCTCGAGGGCAATATTCGGGTCGAAGACGAAGAGGCGGAAGAGGTCAAGCAGATCGACACCCGCTCGTATCTGATGATGCTCGCCGAAGACATCCTCGACGACGCGATTGAGGCATACGCGGGCAAAGAGATCGATCCTGAAGAGTGGGATCTCGACGCGTTGAAAATGGACATGTCGCGGGTGTTCGGACTCGATGCCGGCGACTATATCGGTCTCGACCTCACTGAAAAGACCGCGGCCGAGATTCGCGATGCTCTCTGGGAACGCGTCGTCAGGAAGTACGACACGAAGGAACAGATGCTGGGCCCCGAGGGCACCCGGGCCATGCGCGAGGTCGAGCGATTCGTGATGCTGGAAACGGTCGATCGGCAGTGGAAGGACCACCTTTACAGCCTCGACCATCTGAAAGAAGGCATCGGGTTGCGCGGATACGGCCAGAAGGATCCGCTGGTCGAGTACAAGAAAGAAAGCTTCGAGCTGTTCCAGGACATGAAGCGGCGGGTCGACGAAGACATGGTGAACCGCCTGTGGACCGGTCATTTCACCATTGTCCCGAGCGACCAGCCTCAGCGTCCGCCGCAGCGGCGTGCGCCGATGCCGATGACGTTGAACGAGCCGAAGGCCGAGCCTGTGGGCGCGTTCGCGTCGGCGCCGCGAGCGGCTGCCGCAGCTGCACCCATGGGGTTGCCCACACGAGCCGCTGCCCCGGCGCGCGTGGGCGGCGACGACGCTCCGGTGCAGACGGTGCGGCGCGACGAGCCGAAGGTGGGGCGCAACGATCCGTGCCCCTGTGGCAGCGGCAAGAAGTACAAGAAGTGTCACGGCGCCAACCAGTGACGATGCCTGCCGCACTGTCCACCACCGCCCGCTTCAGCCAAGGCCGACGT
>DATBNA010000314.1:0-2062 GCA_036554545.1 Hyphomonadaceae bacterium | reverse complement strand
CGACCGGGATCTGTGGCGGTTCGCCAACGTCAATCTCGACAACCACGATTTCGATTCCTGGATGGAGCATCGCTTCAAGGAGATGGAGCGGACCGGCGACATGACGTGGGCCGTGTTCGACAAGGCGTCGAAATCGCATGTCGGCTCGACAAGCTTCCTCGCCTTTGTGCCCGTGCACAAGCGCGTCGAGATCGGCTGGACCTGGTACGCACGGCGCGTGTGGGCGGGAGCGGTGAACCCTTCGTGCAAGCGCATGCTGCTGGCGCATGGCTTCGAGACGCTGGAGCTGAACCGCGTCGAGCTGAAGGCCGATGCGCGCAACACGCGCTCGTGCCGGGCGATGGAACGGTTCGGCGCGAAGTTCGAGGGCGTCCATCGCGCTCACATGGTGCGGCCCGATGGGCGGCTGCGGGATACGGCATGGTACAGCGTCATCCGCGAGGAATGGCCGGCGGTGCGCGATGGTCTGGATGCGAGGCTGGCGGCCTTCAGCGCAGCTTCATGAACCGTGCAGTTGCCGGTTTGCTGCCGGCGGCGTAGCGCGCGTCGCCTGAAAGGAAAGCGCCATGGCGACGCCGCAGATCACCTTCGATGACTTCCTGAAAGTCGACGTACGTGTCGGGGTGATCGTTGCGGCCGAGCATTTTCCCGAAGCGCGCAAGCCGGCGATCAAGCTGCGCATCGATTTCGGACCAGAGATCGGCGAGAAGAAATCCTCGGCGCAGATCGTGAAGAACTACTCGGCGGAAAAGCTTGTCGGGAAACGCGTGCTGGCGGTGGTGAACTTCCCGCCGCGGCAGATCGGCAAGTTCATGTCGGAGGTGCTGACGCTGGGCGTGCCGGATGAGGCAGGCGAGGTTGTGCTGATCACGCCGGACCTGGATGTGCCGGTTGGTGGGAGGTTGTTCTAGAGCGGGAGTCGGTGGCCCCCTCGTGGTTCGACGGGCGCTTGCGCAGCTTCGCCGCTCAAGCTGCTCATCATGAGGGCTCAAGCTACGTCATAGATGTCAAAGAAGGGGCCTCATGGTGAGCAGCGATGCCGGACGCAGGTCCGGCATCGCGTCCGTCGAACCACGAGGCCTCGGGCGCACGTATGCTGATCTACGCGCTCTTCGCCAGCGGAACAGGACGTGCGCCGCCGCGCACGCGGGCGATTTCAGAGAGCAGGTCGCGTTCTGCCAGCGGCTTCGACAGATAGCCGTTCATGCCCATGGCGAGATAGCGCTCCCGGTCGCCGCTCATGGCGTCAGCCGTAAGCGCGATCACAGGGATGGACGCCCACGGCTTCGCACTGGCGCGAATGCGCGCGATGGCGGTGGGGCCGTCCATCACCGGCATGTGCATGTCGAGCAGGACGACGTCGAACTCCTCGCGCTCCAGCGCATCGAGCGCCTCGGCGCCGTTGGTTGCTTCGACCATGTGCATGTTGAAGGGGCGGAGGAAGAGCATCGCCACCTGGCGGTTGATCGGGTGATCATCGACCAGCAGGACGCGCAGCTTGCTGGCGCGCAGCATGCTCGGAATGTCCTGCGTCTCTGAGGCGTGGACAGGCGCGGAGGCGGTCTGCGTCTTCGCCGGTCCGGCGCGGAAGCTGAAGCGGAATGTCGAGCCCTGGCCAAGTTCGCTGGTCACGCTGGCCGCCCCGCCCATCAGCTCGGCAAGGCGCCGGGTGATGGAAAGGCCGAGGCCTGTGCCGCCGTGCGCTCGCTGGATGGTTTCATCGGCCTGCGCGAAGGGCCTGAAGAGCCGGCCCATCGTGTCCGCGTCCATGCCTGGACCCGTGTCGCGGACAGAGATTTCGACCTGCCATGCGCCGTGGGGCAGGGCCTTGGCCGAGGCGATGGCGTCGATGCGACCCTGTTTCGTGAACTTGATGGCGTTGGAGAGCAGGTTCGACATGCACTGCTGTACGCGGACCGCATCCATCGACACCCACACAGGGAGGTCCGAGTCCAGTGCAAGGCTGAGCGTGAGCCCCTTCTCTTCGGCGCGCGGTTTCCACAGATTGAGCTGGCGGCGCAGGATGTGCTGGAGGTTTGTATCGGTCGGCGCGATGTCGAAC
>DATBNA010000239.1:0-2993 GCA_036554545.1 Hyphomonadaceae bacterium | reverse complement strand
AGCACGATGGCCTCGCCCGGGAGCATGCGGCCGTGGCGGTGGATGACGAGTGTGTCGATGACGTCGAAGCGCGCGCGGGCGTCGGCGTCGATGGCGGCGATCTGCTTTTCGGTAAAGCCGGGATAGGCCTCGAGTTCGAGGGCGCTGACCTCGCCGCCCATTCCACTTTGGGACGGGGCGCTGTCGCGGACCGTTCCGATGAAGCTGGCGAGCGCGCCGGCCTCGCCGCGGCCTTGTCCGAAGGCGGCGGTTTCAGCGTGCGGATCGAAAGCTGCGGTCTGGACCCGGATCATGGTTATGAAGGTAGTGGCCGGCGCGCCATCAGGAAAGCTTCACGATAGCCGCGCCGAACGGCTCGATCGCCAGCTTGCCGCCGTTCTGCACCGTTTCGTCGGACCAGAGGATCTGCGGCATTCCCGGCGGGATGGCTCGGGTCTGGGACTGACTGGTCAGGTTGAATGTGCACCAGAAGCGCTCGGCGCCAGCCGTGCGCTCGAAGCTGAGCTGGCCGTCCTTCGCTTCCAAGACCCGGAAAGCGCCGTGGGAGAGCGCCGGCTGTTCGCGGCGGAGCGCGATCAGCTTGCGGGCGGTATGAAGGGTGGATTCAGTGAGCGCGTCCTGCTTGCCGGCGGCGAGCGCGCGTTGGCGGTTATCGACCGGCAGCCAGGGCTCCTTCGCACGGGTGAAGCCGCCGCCGGCTTCTTCCTTCCAGGGGAAGGGCGTGCGGCAGCCGTCGCGGCCCTTCGTGGCAGGCCAGCCATTGATGCCCCACGGATCCCGCAGCTTGTCGAACGGGACCTCGGCTTCCGGCAGGCCGAGCTCTTCGCCCTGGTACATGAAGATCGTGCCGCGCAGGCTCAGGAGCAGCGATAGGAAGAGTATGGCGGCGCGGCCTGCAGGCGCGCCGATCGCCTCGCCCCAGCGCGTCGCAACGCGGGCGACGTCGTGGTTGGAGAAAGCCCAGCTCGGCCAGCCGTCCTCCGGCCCCTCGCGCCATTGCGAGAGAATTTCCGCCATGCGCTCGACGCCGGGCCAGGCGCGCAGGAAGTCGAAGGCGTAGGCGGTGCTGAGCCCGCGGCGGCCACGTGTGTATTCGTGCATCAGCTCGTAGGAGCCGGGCGCGAGTTCGCCGACTGTCATAACGCCGCCTCGCCCGTCCAGCAGGTCGCGCAGGCGATTGAGGAATTCAAGAGTCTCGGGCTGATTGGAATTGTACTGGTGAACCTGCATGTCGCGCGGCAGCGCCGGGTTTGGATCGCCTGACGGCGGATTGTCGCGAAGCTTTGCGTCGTGGATGAAGTAGTTGGCGACGTCGAGCCGGAAGCCGTCGACGCCCCGTTCGATCCAGAAGCGGGCGACGTCGAAGATGGCGGAACGCGCGGCCTCGTTGCGCAGATTGAGGTCAGGCTGGGTCGGCAGGAAGTTGTGCAGATAGTACTGACGGCGGCGCGGCTCCCACGTCCATGCGGGTCCGCCGAACCAGGCCTGCCAGTTGTTGGGCGGCGATCCGTCGGGCTTGGGATCGGCCCAGACATACCAGTCTGATTTCGGATTGGCCCTGTCCTGCCGGCTGGCCTGGAACCATTCGTGGTCTGAGGACGTGTGCGACCAGACCTGGTCGATGATGACTTTGAGGTCGCGCCTGTGCGCAGCGTTCACCAGCGCGTCAAAATCGGAGAGCGAGCCGAAGAGCGGGTCCACCTCACAGTAGTTGGAGATGTCGTAGCCGAAATCGCGCATGGGCGACTTGAAGAAGGGCGACAGCCAGACGCCGTCGACGCCGAGCGACTGGACGTAGTCCAGCTTCGCCGCGATCCCCTTGAGATCGCCGACGCCATCGCCGTCAGAGTCCATGAAGGAGCGCGGATAGATCTGATAGATCACCGCCCCGCGCCACCAGTCTGCCGACATATCCGACTCGCTCATCAAAGAGACCGAACCGTCCATATAGTCGGATCAGCCCACGCATCCCATGAGGCTGCACGAAAATGTTCCGGACGGCCAACAACGCCCGACGTCCGTTCCGGTATCAATACGCCTGACTGCGATGTCATGAGGGCGATGCACGAACGCTGGTAGAGGCGGAAGCGTCGGGGGACTCTCCGACGCAACAGCCCAGCCATTCGGAGTCAGTGATGATCGACCTCGGCAAGGTAGTGTCTTCTCTCGGCGAACAGACGATCGCAGAAATCGGCGAGCCGCTCGGCCTCAGCAGCGACCAGTCGATGCGCGCTGCGCGTGCGCTTGCCGAGAACTTCACCGGCAACAAGGATCAGGCGATCGATGCTGCGGCGAAGGAAACGGGGATCGGCAAGGAAGTGCTGCAGGCCATGATGGTGAAGCTGCTCGACAATGCGAAGGACGCGGCCGTCGACCATGTGAAGGACCAGGCGGCGCAGGCCGCAAAGGGAATGTTCGGGAAGTTTTTGGGACGCTAGCCGCCAAGGTCTGTGAGCACGCCTTCGTGGTTCGACGGACGCGAGCTTCACTCGCTGCTCACCATGAGGGCTGCACTACAGACGGCTCAGGTTCTTTGAGCGAGCCTATGCGTGTGCCCAGACCTCATCTCCAAATAGAAGGCCCGCGGATCGCTCCGCGGGCCTCGCTCATGTTTCAACTCTCAGGTCAGTGCGGAAGCTGGGCTTCCGGGCTGACCTTGCCGCCGCGCATGATCTCCGCGCGGTAGGCTGCTTCGTCAGACTCGCTCCACTGTACCGGCGTCAGCGGGCGCACGAGGGCGCGCGCGAGCACCTGGTCGATGGTCGAGACCGGCACGATGGTCAGCCCGGTCTTCACGTTCTCGGGCAGCTCGGCGAGATCCTTCTCGTTTTCCTCCGGGATCAGCACCGTCTTGATGCCGCCGCGCAGGGCCGCGAGCAGTTTCTCCTTGAGGCCGCCGATCGGCAGCACGCGGCCGCGCAGCGTGATCTCGCCGGTCATGGCGATATCCTTGCGGACCGGATTGCCGGTGAGCAGCGAGGCGATCGCTGTCG
>DATBNA010000131.1:0-4059 GCA_036554545.1 Hyphomonadaceae bacterium | reverse complement strand
GCATCTCGACGAGGTCGACAACGCCCTTGAAGGTGTTTTCGATGCCGATCGGGAGCTGCAGCGGGATCGGCTTCACGCCGAGACGCTTAACGAGGTCGTTGACGCAATTATAGAAGTCCGCGCCGATCTTATCCATCTTGTTGGCGAAGACGATGCGCGGAACCTTGTACTTGTCGGCCTGGCGCCAGACGGTTTCGGTCTGGGGTTCGACGCCCTGGTTGCCGTCCAGAACAGTGACCGCGCCGTCGAGAACGCGCAGCGAGCGCTCCACTTCAATCGTGAAGTCGACGTGTCCCGGCGTGTCGATGATGTTGAGGCGCTTGTCCTGCCAGAAGCAGGTCGTTGCGGCGGATGTGATCGTGATGCCGCGCTCCTGCTCCTGCTCCATCCAGTCCATGGTCGCCGCGCCGTCGTGAACTTCGCCGATCTTGTGCGACTTGCCGGTGTAATAGAGAATCCGCTCGGTGACCGTCGTCTTGCCGGCGTCGATGTGCGCCATGATCCCGAAGTTTCGGTAGTCTTTAAGCTGGTGGCTGCGAGGCATGGGGAGCCCTCTAAGTTCGTATGGCGGCGAACCGCTGGATTACCAGCGGTAGTGCGAGAAGGCCCGGTTGGCTTCCGCCATGCGGTGCGTGTCTTCACGCTTCTTCACCGCTGAACCGCGGCCGTGAGAGGCATCGAGCATCTCGGCAGCGAGACGCTCCTGCATCGTGTTTTCCGAACGGGCGCGCGCGTACTCGATCAGCCAGCGGATGGCGAGTGCCTGACGGCGCTCCGGACGAACTTCGACGGGAACCTGGTAGGTGGCGCCGCCGACGCGACGCGAACGGACTTCAACCGACGGCGCGACGTTGTCGAGCGCTTCGTGGAACACCTCGGCCGCGGGACGCTTGGCTTTCTTCTCGACGCTTTCGAGCGCGCCATAGACGATCTGCTCGGCAACGGATTTTTTGCCCTGGTACATCACCTGATTCATGAAGCGTGTGATGACCTGATCGCCGTAGCGGGCGTCGGGAAGGACCTGGCGTTTTTCTGCGCGGTGACGACGGGACATTTTTCTCGGTTACCTGAATTACTTCGGACGTTTCACGCCGTAGAGCGACCGGCGCTGCTTGCGGTCTTTCACGCCTTGTGTGTCGAGGACGCCGCGGAGGATGTGGTAGCGAACGCCCGGCAGGTCTTTCACGCGGCCACCGCGGATGAGCACGACAGAGTGCTCCTGCAGGTTGTGGCCTTCGCCGGGGATGTAGCAGACCGCTTCATGCTGGGTGGTGAGGCGCACCTTGGCGACCTTGCGAAGCGCCGAGTTCGGCTTCTTCGGCGTCGTCGTATAGACACGGGTGCAGACGCCACGGCGCTGCGGGCACGACTTCAGTGCCGGAACCTTGTTCCGTTTCGGCTTGTCGGTCCGCGGCTTGCGGATCAGCTGCTGGATCGTAGGCATCTACCCTCGCTCGTCACACCCATGCGCGGCTGCCAATCAGGGGCCAAACCAGCGCGTCTTCCGGCAAAAACATTGGCCGCGACAGGCCTTAAGCCTGCCTCGGCTAAACTCACTCGGAGGCTTTCGCTCTCTTAGGTCACACAGCCATAACCGCGTCTGGAACGGATTCCACGGCCGGTCCGGCAATGTGAAGCGGGGCTATACTGGCCTGCCCCTACGGGGTCAAGTCTCACGAAGCCATGTTGTTAAGACCGGCTGCAGCCCGAAATGTCAGCCCGAAAACGGCCGTTTCAACCAGATTTTCTTGCGTTCGCTGAGCCGGTAGCGAAGGCCCGGCCGTTCCCCGCCCGCGTTGCCGACAAATCGCCGGGCTGCGATGTCGTAGGGCTCCCTCCAGAACACCTTTCCGCGGGGCTCATACGAATCCATTGGCGTGAAATATGAGCAATCCCGGAAATAGTAATGGGTGACCTGGCTGAGCCGGGTCCGCGTCGGGTCGAGGATCGGCGTGCCCCCGTGGAGCAGGTTGGCGGCCCAGATGAAGGCCTGACCGCGCCGGATCAGGGCCGTCTCCTGTTTCAGCCCTTCCCTCTGCACGATCGAAGCGACCAGGGCCTCATAGCCAAGCTTTTCGTGGTTGGCGGCCAGGTCCGCATTGGTCAGGACCGGCAGGCGGTGACTGCCCGGGAAGTAATGGAGCGGCCCGGAATCGGGGTGGATGTCCTCAAGGGCGATCCACACCCCGCACATGAAGCCCGCCGGCCGCGAATTGAAGTGGAAGGCGTCGGAATGCGTGGCCTGCCGGGAACCGCGTGCGAAATTCAGGGTCTGGAAAGGGAAGGACGGCCGGCGGTAGAGCGCATCCAGGAACGACATGACGCTCTTGCTTGCGGCCAGCCGGCGTATCGCGCGACTGACCAGCCAGGCGTCCTGCACACGCTCGCCCGGAACGGATCGCGTAAAGGCCGCTGCTTCGTCGAGATCCGATTCCGAAAACCCAAAATCACGGATCAGGTATCCGTTTTGCCGATAGTCTGCGGCAGCCGTCCTGATTTCCGCGCCCTGGTCGGCGGAGAACTGTTCACGCCACATCTCATCCGGCTGATCAAACCAGGGCCCTTCCGCTGTACTGGCCGTGCCTGTCGACACCGTGATCTCCGGAATCCAGTTCATATCTAAAGCATGCTGGACGCGGAAATCTATCGACACGCACGGCCAGGGCCAGCCGCAAGAATCGGCTTTCAGCTTCAGGCGCCAACGAAGGTCTCCACTACCGCCGTGAAACGATCCGCCTCATCGCTCAGGATGAGATGGCTGGCGTCCTCGAACACTTGGAGTTCGCAGATCCCGGGCGGAAGGGCTTCGGCGACTTCCCTGCCCCATTCCGGCCGGGTGACGGGGTCGTGTGCGCCGACCAGCGCAAGGACCTGGCATTTGACCGCGCCAAGCCGCGTGCGGTGGTCGTAGCGGTAGGCTTCACCGCCCGGACCAAAGAAGTGCTGACTGACGTCCAGATTGAACGTCGAACGCCCACCGCTGAGCCGCATGTCGATGAAGTTCAGCTTGCGTGAGTAGAATGGCAGACAGTGCTCGAAGAAGCCGGGCACGTCCTCAGGCGCGCCACGAGTATACATGGCGCGCGCCGCCGCCTCGGACGCTGGTCCGCCCAGCTTTGCAAAGCCGTCGATCAGCGCCTCCTTCTCCATGCGCGAGCACGGATTCACGAGGATGGCCCTACCTGCACGGTCAGGGTGCCTGGCAAGGAAGGCCTGCGTGATCATTGCCCCGCCTGAGACGCCGAGGATGAACGGCTTCTCGAGTCCCAACGCATCGCAAAATGCGGCGACATCATCGCCCCATTGGTCGAGCGTCCACCGCCCCGGATCACCGCGATCGCTTCGGCCGCTGGCGCGATGATCGAGGTAGACGACCTGCGCGACGTTGGCGAAGCGGTCGAAAGCGGGCCGCAAGGTCTGATGATCGCCTCCCGGCCCGCCGGGAAGACATACCAGCACCGGCTTCTCCTTCAGCGCAGCTCCGTCGATTTCCAGTTTCGGGTTGAGCACATCGAAGAACAGACGCACGCCATTCACGGTGACGAACATGCAACGCCTCCACGATTGATCTTGTTTTCGATTTGCGCCTGAACCGATGAACCGGCCCGCCGGCGCACGCGGCCCACATAAAGAAGCGGCGGACTTTCGCCCGCCGCTTCCTCATTCAGTTTGTCGTCTGTCTACTCGGCCGCGGGCAGAGCCGGCGCCGGAGCAACGACCTTGCGCTGTTCCTTGAGGCGAGCGTCGCGGTCGTGGGCGAGCTTGCGGTATTTCCGCAGCGCGCCGCCCGTGCCCGCCGGGATGAGACGGCCGACGATGACGTTCTCCTTGAGGCCTTCGAGCGGATCCATCTTGCCCTGGATCGCCGCTTCCGTGAGGACGCGCGTAGTCTCCTGGAAAGAGGCCGCAGAGAAGAAGGACCGTGTCTGCAGCGAGGCCTTGGTGATGCCGAGCAGCACGCGCACGCCCTTGGCGGGCTCGCGGCCCGCCTTGACGGCGGCGGCGTTGGCTTCCTCGAAGTCGAGCGCGTCGACAGCTTCGCCGGCGAGCAGCGTGGTC
>DATBNA010000059.1:0-15338 GCA_036554545.1 Hyphomonadaceae bacterium | reverse complement strand
GCAGGAGCGCTGGTTGCGCTCATGTGAGCTTACTCGCAGTTCGGCTTGGTCGAGACAGTCGCAACGACAGCCATGCCCGAGCGCAGCAGGCCCGTGGACAGCGCTTCCTGGTCAAGCGCGATGCGAACAGGCACGCGCTGCACGATCTTGGTGAAGTTGCCGGTCGCTGTGTCCTGGGGGACGAGACTGAACGTAGCCCCTGTCGCTGGAGCAAGGCTTTCGACCTTGCCTTTCACTTTCAGCGACGGATAGGCGTCGACGTGGAGGTTGACGCACTGGCCGGGCTTCATCTGCGCAACCTGCGTCTCCTTGAAGTTGGCGATGACGTAGGCTTCGGATGACGTGACGATCGCCATCGCGACCTGGTTGGGCGAGAGAAGCTGGCCTTCGATGACATTCTTGTTGGCGACGACGCCGTCAACCGGCGCGCGGATTTCAGTGCGGCCGAGATCGAGTTCGGCGGCGACGAGCTTGGCCTTTGCTGCTTCGACCTTTGCGTCGGCGGACAGGGCGGCGGCTTCGACAGAGGCGAGCTGGCTGCGCTGGGCGGTGACCGATGCGTTGGCCTGATCAACCTGTGCACGCGCTGTGCGTTCGGCAGCTTCAAGCTGTTCGACGCGGGCCTTTGCTGCCCAGCCTTTCTCGGCGAGTTCAGCCATGCGCTTGGCGTCAGAGCCTGCCCAGTCGGCGGAGGCGTCGGCGGCTTCGCGGGCGGCGCGGGCCTCGGCAAGTGTGTCGCGCTGGGCGGCGATGCGGGCGCGGGCCTGGGCCGCATCGGCTTCGGCTTGTGCAAGCGCAGCCTTGGCTTCTGCCACGCGAGCCTGGAAGTCAGCGGCTTCGAGCGAGACAAGAAGCTCGCCCGCTTTCACGGGCTGGTTGTCCTTCACATGAACGGACGTGACGTAGCCCTGAACCTTGGGCGTCACGCGCGTGATGTCGGCGCGGATGAAGGCGTTGTCGGTCTTGATCTCGAACCGGCCGTTGAGCAGCCAGTTGCCGCCGAAGCCAAGAATGGCAAGGGCAGCGACGGCGCCGATGACGGGTAGCGCCTTCTTTCTGAAGTCAGGCTTTGCCGGGGTTGCCGAAGGGGCAGGCGCCGCGCTTTCCTGCTTTGGAGCCTGCTGGGGCGCAGGCGCCGCCTCTGACTGAGGCGCGCCAGGCTCTATCTTCACGGTCTTCAAGGCCATGGCAGAACGTCCTGTCCTGGGCCGGCTCAATCCTGCATCCAGCGGAACAGGATATGTAATCAGCGTTACGTTTCTATTGAAATGTAACCGTGCTTGGCTGAGTATCAAGAAGGAAGGACAACGAGTAAGCCTAAAAAGATGTCGCAATCCGATTCCACCAAAATCGCACCGGAACCCGAAGCAGGGCGCGCAGAACTCCGCCGCGCGGCGTTCCTCAAGGCCGCGCGAGACGTTTTCCTCGAGTACGGCTACGAAGCGGCCAACATGGCCGAGATCGTGAAGCGGGCAGGCGGTTCGCTCTCGACGCTCTATGCCCAGTTCGGCGGCAAGAAGGGCCTCTTCGAGGCCATGATCGATGCCCGCGTCACGGACCTCACCGAGCAGATGCATATCGAGCTCGCGGCGCACGCTCCGCTTCGCGAGGGACTGAGGCGGATCGGCGAGGCCTTCCTGTTCAGGCAGCTCGAAGCCGAAGCGCTGGACGTGTTTCGCCTCATGGTGGCGCAGGCCAAGAAATTTCCCGAGCTGGCCGAGACCTGGGGCAAGCGGGCGCCAGAAGCCGTGCGACGTGCTCTGGCCGACTACCTCGTCGACCGCGCCAAGGCAGGCGAGATCAAGATCTCGAACCCCGACGTGGCGGCGGCTGTGTTCTTCGACCTGGTGCGGGCCCGCATACAGTTCCGGGCGCTGCTGATCCCGTCCTACCAGCCGACAGAAACGGAAGTGCGCGAGACAGTTGATCGCGCGGTGAAGGTCTTCCTCGGCGGAATCGAGACGATCTGATTTCCAGCTGGATCGAAGGAAGCGCAGTGCGTGCGGCGCGCCAATGGTGCGCCCGCACGGGTGGGACACACGGTGATCCCGTGCGGGCGCTGGGATTGGCCCCCCTCTCGGAGAGGCTGGGGGTAACCCTTAGGTGGTTCGCGGCTGACGTCTAGCCCGCACGCCAAAAAAGCGAAAGAGTTGCGCGTTACTCGTTGCGGCGGCGGGACGTCGTGGGATTGTTGATGATGACCGGCGCGGCTTTGCCGCATTCGACCCACGCGTAGTTCACAGGGCGCGAACCATCGAGCCGCGAGATGGTTGCTGCCAGCTCGCCCTTCTTCGGCTGGCGATAGACGATACGCTGCGGGTAATCGTGCTCTGCGTTCTCGAAGCGGATCGAATTCGGCGCCGCCAGCGCGAGCGGATCGGGCGCAGCTTCGGTGAAGACGACCGGACGCTGCCCCTCAGGCGAGGCAATGTAAGTGGCGCGCTGGGTGCGCAGGTCGATACGCGTCTGTTCGAAGGATGCGACCTTGCCGCCCTGGATCGCTGTGGCCCAGCCGAACATCAGACCGCCCTGCGGCGTCGACCAGACTTCCTTGTTCACGCGTCCCTGCGCGTCGGGATTTGACTGCCAGCAGCCGACCATGAAGCCAAGACGGCCGAGTTCTTCCGGATCGGGGCCGGACGAGCAGGCGGCGAGCGCTGCTGCAGCGACAGCGATGGCGGCGGCCGGGCGAAGCGAACGAAAAGTCATGACGTCCCCACGACGGTTGCGGTGCGCAAGACGTACCGCACGCCGGGGGCGGGGGACAAGATAGGTGAAGTCTGGGGTGCTTCCCGGCCTTACGGATTGGCAAGTGGCTCGCGGGTGTCGGGGGCGGCCGTGGCTGCGGCGGGGACAGCAGTGAAGGGCTGAACCGGCGCCTCGGCGACCAGCGTCTTTGTGGCTTCGGCGGTACGGATCGCGTCGATCCGGTCGCGTTCGGCCTTGAAGGCTTCCAGCTGCGCGCCTTCGAGCTTACGGCCGGTCGGCAGCTTCAGCCGCATCGCGTTGACCGCCTTGCCTTTGACGTAGACCTCATAATGGAGGTGCGGGCCGGTCGAGCGGCCGGTGGTGCCGACATAGCCGATCACCTGACCTTGACGGACGCGCGAGCCCTTGCGCAGGCCCTTCGCAAAGCCGTTCATGTGCGCGTAGGCGGTTTCATAGCCGTTGGCATGACGGATGCGGATATAGTTGCCGAAAGTGCTCCACGGCCCGATGCGCACGATTTCGCCGTTGCCGGCGGCGTAGATCGGCGTGCCGCGTGGTGCGGCGAAGTCGGTGCCCTTGTGCAGCTTGGTGTAGCCAAGGATCGGGTGCCTGCGGTTGCCGAAACCAGAGGAGAGACGCGCGCCATTGATCGGCGTCTTCATCAGGAATTTCTTCGCGCTCTGCCCTTTCTCGTCGAAGTAGTCGACATTGCCATCGTCCGACGGAGTAAAGCGGTAGAAGCTCTTCGTGAGGGCCGCCCCATCCATCGAGGCGAAGAGGATGTTGCCTGTCTTCACTTCCTGGCCGCGCTCGTCCTCGAAGGTCTCGTAGAGAATCTCGAAGTGGTCGCCCGCCTGCGTTTCGCGCTGGAAGTCGATGTCGTAGCCGAGGATGTCGGCGTAATCTACGACCTGCTGGTCGCCGGCGCCGAGACCGATGGCGGTTTCATAGAGCGACATCTTGATGTCGCCGGAGATCTGCGAATAGCCGGGCGAGAGTTTTGCCTTCAGCTCGTGCGAGGCCCATGTCCCGTTCCGCGTGCGCGAGACAAGCACCTGGCGCTCGGCCTCGGGGCGCAGCGAGACGCCGACGAGGCTGACTGCGCCGTCGGTGGGATTGGTTTCGAGCCAGGCGGTGACGTCGTCGCCCGGCTGCATGGAGCGCAGGTCGAACAGCTGGCCCGCGGCGTAGACCGCCGCATTGGCTTCCTCGCGCGGAGCGCCGAGGCGATCGAGAACTGCGGAAAGGGTTTCGTTGCGCTTGACAGAGACGCGCTTCATCTCGTGAGCGGCGGGCTCAAGCTTGTCGGCGCTGGTGAAGGAGGCGACGAGGAGGCGGGGGTTGGAAGCAGTATCAGGCACTGCGGCAGCTTCGACCGGGCGTGCAGAAACACCGGCCACGATCAGTCCAGTCCCCATGAGCGCAGCGGCAGCCGCTCCCACTCCCCATTCAAACCAGGTGTTTTTCATGGGTGCTCCGAGACGTCCCTTGCGGAACGGGTGGTTTCCTCCGCCGCTTCCCCTACCGATCGAACAAGCGACACTCGGCGGTACAAGACGGCATTAAGTAAAAACGGTCGGGTGCTTTTCCACAAGGACGAATGCATATTTTGCACCAGATGACTGAAGAAAAACTTGAGCCGAGGGCGCCAAAACCATCGAAAACGAGGTTAATTGGCCTCGTTCTGGCCGCATTGTTCCTCGTTGTCGCAGTCATCTGGCTGTTCCGGCAGCCAATCGCCGGTGGAATCGCCCAGGCCATCTGCTCCAGCCAGAAACTCGACTGCAGACTCAGAGTAAGTCGCGTCGACTTCGGCGGAATCACCTTCAGCGATGTGGATATTCGCGCCCCGAAAGCGGCCGATGCGGCCCTGACGGCAAGTCGTGTCGCGATCGACTTGAACTGGGCAAACCTGTTCTCGCCGCGCGCCACGTTTGTCGGCGGCGATGAAGTGATGATGCGGCTCGACTTCACCGGCGAAAGGCCTGTGCTCGGAGATCTCGACGAGGCGGTACGGAATTTCATGACACCGAACGCCAAGCCCGGACCAATGCCGCGCCTCGAGTTCACGAAGATCCGCGTGATTGGCGTGACGCCGGTGGGACCCGTCGAGGCGAACGGGCAGATCGCCTCGACGGGCCCCGACCAGTTCGTGATGCAGCTTACGGCGCCGGCGGCGAAGATCGAGCTCTACAATGCCGTGCTGCAGCTCAAAGCGGCGGAGCTGACGGCGACGGCGGCGAATGGCGAGCTGTCGGCGAGAGGCAAGTTCGAGCTGGCCGAGTTCCAGTTCCGTGACTCGAAGCTTAATGCGGTGAAGGTCGATCTTGCGCTCGACCAGCATTTCGACTTCGCGAACCAGGGCGGCGCCTTCGACATGGCGGCGTGGCTGAAGCATGTGCGCAAGCTGGAGCTGACCGCGAGTTCGGATGCGGGCTCGCTCAACGGGCACTCATGGGATGGCGTGCAGCTCACGGCGCGCATCCCGGCGCCTCAGGCGGCAGGCGAGGTTGCATTCTTCGCGGAGAACATCCGGCTGCAGCAGGGCGCGGTTGGGCGCGTCGAGGTGGGCGGAACGCTGAGGGCGGAAGGCCAGCCGCAGCTGGACGGCGTGGCGCGGGTCCGCGGCGCGTCGCTGAACTCGCAGTCGCGCGGGCAGCTGGCGGTTGTGCTGGCGGATCCGCTGAATGCGACGCTGCCGGCGTTCGCGGAGGCGGCGCGGCGGGCGGTCGACAAGGCGGCGCAGGGTTTTGAGATCACGGCGCCATGGTCGGCGGTGGCGCAGAAGGACGGATTCGAGGTTTCGGCGCTGACCGGAGCTTCGCTGCGGGCGGATAGCGGGCTCGGGGTGGTGCTCGACGCCAATCACGGTGAGGCGCGCACGGTGTCGTTTGCGACATCCGAGGGCGGGCGCTGGACGGCGGGAGGTTCGGCGCGGATGTCGGGCGGCGGCGCGCCTTCGCTGTCGATCGATCTGGCGCGGGCGGCAGGCGCAGGCAAGGAAGTCTCTCTGGCGGGGGCGGCCTCGCTCAAGCCCTGGCGTGTCGGCGATGACGTGCTGACGGCCGAGGCGACCGGGCTGGAGTTTGCAACGACCGCGGCGGGCGGTTCGGCGTCGGGACAGTTCACCGTGCGGCTCGATGGCGCGCTTGGCGGAGGCGTGTGGAAGGCGGCGCGCGGCACAGGCGCGATAAGTTCGGCGTGGACGCCGGATACGTTCTATGCGGACGCGCCGCGCGGGCTGGTGATCCAGTGGGACGAAGGCCGCTATGGCGACACGGTATTCAGCGCAGGCGCGCTGCACTACACGCCGCGCGGGCGTCTGGCTGAACTCAGCAATGGCGCAGTGGTCGGCCAGGGCGCGTTAGCAGAAGTGAAGATGCCGGTGAAGGGCGCAGCGTTCAGCGGCGACCTCGTACTGGGCGCCACAGCCGTGAACTGGCGCGCCGAGGGCGGCCTGCGCGCCGGTTTTGATGCGGCGCCTTCAACGCTGGCGCTGAAAATGGATGCGCGCTCGATGCCGGTGCGCATCGCCGACATCTCCGGAACGGTGGATCTGCGACACGGATGGCGCATCACGGGAGGGTTCTCCGGCGGCGATATCAGGGCGGACGAAGCCGTCGTGGCGGATCTTGCCGGCAAGTTCGACCTCGGCGGCGAGCAGGGCGCGCTCGATGGAAATCTCAGCGGCGTGACGGCGCGTGTGTCCGATCCGCTGGAAGGAGACAAGCGGCGCTACGAACCGGCGAAGTTCGCCGGATCGGCCACGCTGGTGGACAGCGTCGCCGGTTTTTCGGGGGTGGTCACGCTCGCGAAGAATGGCGTGCAGCTTGCGAGGATTCGTGGCGGGCATGATCTGCAGACCGGCGGCGGTTCGCTTGCGTTCGAGCCTACGCCGCTGATCTTCCGGCCTCGGTCGTTCCAGCCCTCAGACCTTTCGCCATTGCTGCGCGGCCCCGCCGGCGTCACCGGGCGCGTGGATATCTCCGGCGGCGCAAACTGGTCGGACAAGGGCGTCACGTCGAGCGCAATGCTCGACCTGAAACAGCTCGGGTTCACCATTGCGGCGCTGGGCGTGTTCGAGGGCGTCTCGGGGCATGTGGAGATCGCCGATCTCCTGGGCATGAAGTCGGCGCCTGGGCAAACGATCACTATCGACAAGGTGACGCTCGGCATGCCGATCGAAAAAGGCGCGATCAGGTTCCAGATGCTCGGCTACGATGCCGTACGCGTGCAGAGCGCGGAGTGGCCGTTCGCCGGAGGCTTCATTCGCGTGAAGCCTGTCGATTTCAGATTTGGCGAAGCGGAGAACAACGTCACGGCGCAGGCCGTCAACTGGGATCTCAACGCAATTGTCGAGCTGTTCAAGATTCCTGACGTGAAACTGAACGGAGTTGTCAGCGGCGATATACCTGTTGCGTTCAGCACGGGTTCAGCACGGATCGAGAAAGCTGAGCTGGTGGCTTCGCAAGTCGGCGGAGTTATCCAGTACACAGGTTCGACCGGCGATGCAGCGGCGCAGGCGGACCCCAACGCCAAGATGCTGTTCGATGCGCTGAAGGATTTTCGCTACAAGGTGATGAAGGTGGGACTGGACGGAGACATCGCTGGAAACCTCACGCTGACCATGAACCTACTCGGAAACAACCCGACGGTTCTGGACGGGAAGATGTTCGAGCTCAACATTTCGGTCGAAAGCCCGCTGATGAACCTCTTGAACATGACGTCGTGGCAGGACCAGCTGCGATCGAGTGTGAATACGACGCCGGCCCCGGATTGACGCAGGTGGCCCGGCAGGCAAGTTTGAGATGCGGCCCGGATGGGCCGGAACGATGGAGCGGTTGATGGTGAAATTACCAGCATGGGCGGGAGGAGCGGTTGCAGCTCTCGCTGTGGCCGGAGGGTGCACGCCGACAATACAGCTCGCCGCCCCGGACAAGCCGATCACGATCAACCTCAACGTGAAGATCGACCAGGAGGTGCGCGTGCGCATCGACAAGGACCTGGAAGATCTGATCGCGCAGAACCCCGATCTGTTCTGAGGCAGGAAAAGGAGCCTCTCATGAGCATGTTCAAGAAAATCGCCGCGCTCGTCGCCGCCATGTTCGCGGCCGCGACGCTGATGACAGCCTGGGCCGCCGATCCGGTGATCGAGCAGGCAAAGGCGCAGGGCATCATCGGAGAACTGTCGACAGGCTATCTTGGCATCGTCGACCAGTCGAAGGCGACGCCTGACCTCAAGCGGCGCGTCGATGAAGTGAACGCGGGCCGCCTGCAGGCCTACACCGAGATCGCCAGCAAGAACGGCCAGACCGTGCAGGTCGTCGGCCAGCTGATGGCGGAAAAGCAGTTCGAGCGTGCTTCGTCAGGCGAACTGGTGAAACCGGCCAACGAACCCTGGACAAAGAAACAGTAGGACGAACTTCGAGCTGCCCGCCGGCGCATTGCGACGGCGGTTCTGCATTGGGAGCGCAACCGGGAGGGACGTTGTGCGGTTCCTGGGTCTCGCGTCAGCCGCCATCATATCCGGCATCTGCTCGGCCGCGGCCGCGGCGCAGGAAATACCCTTCCGCCTCGTCGACAACATGATCCTCCTGCCGATCGAGGTGAACGGCGTGCCCACCGTCGGGCGGATCGACACGGGCGGCGCGCTTTCGCTTATCCATCCGGCATTTTCCGGCGAACTGGGACTCTTTTCCAGCGGCAGCGTTCTTGCCGGCGGCGCCTCGAGCAAGCTGCGCCAGCACATCATGGTCTCGCCGGTGGCCGTGAAACTTGGCGATCATGTGAGGACAAGCGACCCTTTGATGGTGATCAGTCTCAACTCCATGGCGCCGGATGCGAAGGATCGCGTGGGGCTGACGATCGGCATGGACGTGCTGCGTGACCTGGTGATGGAGATCGACTTCGCTCGCTCCGTGATCGAGTTCTCGCCTGCCGATATCTTTGCCGACTTTCCCAAGACAGAGCCGATGAAGCTGCAACGATCGCGTGCAGGCCGGACATTGAGCGGCGCGATCACTGGTTCGAAATCCGTCCGTATCCACTTCGATACCGGCAATCCCGGTTCGGTGAACATGGGCGAGCATGTTGCGCGCTCGGCGCTGAAGGGTCAGCGGTCGTCACGGTTCCTCGTCACCGGCGTCGACGGCAGCCATCCACACCGGACCGCGAACCTGCCGTCGCTGACGATTGCAGGCGTGACGTTCAAGGATGTGCCGGCGTCGGTGGCGCCGGACAGGCGCGACCAGACGATCGGTGTCGGACTGGAAGTGATGAGGCGCTTCAACCTTGTGCTGGATTTCACACGGGACAGGATGTGGATGACGCCTAATTCGAAAGTCGGCGAGCCGTTCCGCAAGGATCGCAGCGGCATCGGCACCTACAGCAACACCTGGCCCAGGCGGATCACCTATGTGTCTCCGGGCAGCCCCGCGGAGCGCGCGGGCTTCAAGACCGGCGAAATGATCGACCATGTGCTCAACGATTCCGGCATGAAGCTGGACGAGATGGACGAACTCGGAGAAGGGCAGCGCCTCACCATCATGATGTCGGATGGCGCGCGCCGCGAACTCGTGGCCCGGGAATACTACTGAGTCTGGATGGCCTGAGGTCTCGACCTCCTCGCCTGTCCGGGCGTTAATGGGTCATGTCGAAGAAGACGCTTCTCATTCTTGTTCTAGTCCTTGTGCCTGTGGCGGCGATGGTTGTCGCTGCGGCGACGGGGTGGGGCGGGGACTGGTTCGCGCAATTTCCCAACGGGCATTTCGTGTTCGCCTTTGCGCTCGGCGCAACGGCGACGGTTCTCCTGTCCGTGGGCCTGTTTGCACTTGTCTTCATCAGTTCGCGGCGCGGCTACGATGATCATACCAAGAACGAACAGGACTCGGATGGGGCCTAAATCCCGGCTTGGGCGCCCCAGCCTGATCCGCTAGTTTCCGATTCGCTTGTCGGGACCCTCGGGAGAAAGCGGAAAATGGATTCGTCCAAGCTGGCGTCCTACGTTGCCTCACGCATTTGCCACGACATCGCCTCGCCGCTCACACCTTTGATGCAGAGTCTCGAGCTGCTGTTCGACGACAGCATGGGCCCGGCGATGAAGGCCGAGGGCGAGAAGGCGTTGCGCACCGCGATCGCGACGCTCGACGCCAAGCTGAAATTCCTGCGCTTCGCCATTGGCAGCCAGCAGCTGAACGACGAGCAGGCCAACATGAATGAAGCGCGGGGCCTGTTCGAGAAACTTTTCGCCCAGAATTCACGCACCGAGCTGGAATGGCGGATGGATACGCATCGCATTTCCAACCGGCAGCTGCGTGTGCTGATGAACATGACGCTGATGATGGTAGAGCCTGCAGCGCGCGGCGTGTGCCGCGTCACGGCGCGGCAGGAGAGCGAGGATCTCGTACTGGATGTCGAGGCGGTGGGCCAGTTCTCGAACCTCAAGCAGGAAGTGCAGGATGCACTCGCCGGCAAGGAGCCGACAGGCGGATGGGGCGGCGGGGCGATCCAGCCCTACTTCACGCGCGTGCTGGCGGAGGAGATCGGCATGAGGCTGACCCCGCGCACGCCACAGGGGGCGGCCGGCCTGCAGGCCAAGGGCGCGCTGGTGGTCGCTTAAGGCTTCAGCGGCCCCAAACACCCCCTGCGAATCGCCAGCGTCTGAAGGTCCAGGAAAGCCCGAAAGGCTAGCGGGTCGGCGATGTCATTCCTTGCTTCGAAAAACCCCAGAGAATTCCGGCGGCTTTAACCATGGTGAGCATGTTGGAAAGGTCCATGGCTCGCACCTAAGGGGCCGATTCTCCGCCTGAATCGCCTGTTCCCGGCGCCGTCTGGACGGCGCGGAAATCCGCCGGGAACCCCATGGCGTTAACCTTGCTGCTACGCGCGAGGAGTATCCCGAATAATCTGGACACAAGACCTGCGGCAGGGAGCGGCCGCGAACCAGGAAAAGGGGCGTCAAATGAAACGCTGTCTTATCGTCGACGATAGCCGCGTCGTAAGGAAGGTCGCGCGCCGCATCGTCGAAGACCTCCGCTTCGAGGCGGACGAGGCGGCCGATGGCCAGCAGGCGCTGGAGACATGCCGGAAAGGCATGCCTGACGCCGTGCTGCTCGACTGGAACATGCCGGTAATGAACGGCATCGACTTCCTGCGCGCCCTGCGCCGCGAGCCGGGAGGTGAACGGCCGGTCGTCGTCTTCTGTACGACCGAAAACGACATGAGCCATATCGCCGAGGCGATGCGTTCAGGCGCCAACGAATACATCATGAAGCCTTTCGACTCCGAGATCATCGAAAGCAAGTTCTCGGAAGTCGGGCTGGTGTGATGTGAACCTCGCGCTCCGCCAGCCCAGCACCGAGCGCCGCGTCCGCGTCATGTTCGTGGACGACAGTGCGATCGTACGCGGCTTCATGCGGCGGTGGATCGAGGACGATCACCGGCTCGAACTGGTGAAGGTTTGCGCTGACGGGTTGCAGGCGATCGCGGAGGCCGGAGCGTTGCGACCGGATGTCATCGTGATCGACATGGAAATGCCGGGTCTGGACGGCCTGGCGACGCTGCCACAGATTCGCCGCGCCGCTCCCAGCGCACGGATCGTCATGGCGGCGACGGGCAATGGCGCCTGCACAGCAGCAACCGTGAAGGCGCTGACGATGGGCGCCTCGGATTTCATCTCCAAGCCGGAAGCATCTGCACTCGGCGGCGTCGATACATTCCATCGCGAACTGATCGAGAAGATCGTTGCGCTCGGTTCGCGCCACACGCCGCACCCGTTCAAGCTGCGGCGGGCGCCACAGCAGGCATGCACGCCGGCGGCGATGCTCGTCGCTGCCGCGAATGGCGGAGCAGGCGCGCTGCAGGCGTTCCTTGCGCCGATTGCACGGCGCATCGATGCGCCAATCCTCATCGTCGAGCATTTGCCCGGGGGCTATACGAAGCTTCTGGCCGAATGGCTCGAACAGTCGATTGGCAAGCGTTGCCGGGAAGCCGTCGATGGCGACGTGCTGGCGCCGGGAACGATCCTTCTGGCGCCGGGCGGACAGCACATGCGTGTGGCGCGTTGCCCGGCGGGACGCATGGTGCATCTCGACGCAGGCGATCCGATCGAGTGCTGCCGGCCCGCAGCCGACGCACTGTTCGAGAGCGCAGCGCTGGCGTTCGGGCCGCGCCTGCTGGCGGTGGTGCTCAGCGGCATGGGCCGCGATGGATGCGCCGGCGCGCGCCACATCGCCGAAGCAGGCGGCCGCGTGATCGTACAGGACGAAGCGAGCAGCTGTGTCTGGGAAATGCCAGGCGCTGTGGCCATCGGGGGATATGCCGAAGCAGTGAAGCCGGTGAAGGAGCTCAGCCAGTTGGCTCTCCGGCTCATGAACGGAGATGGTGTGTGAATAGCCAGGATTTCGAGTTCATCGCCCAGCTCCTGCGCAAGCGTGCGGGGATCGTGCTGACAGGCGACAAGGTCTACCTGCTCGAAAGCCGGCTTGCGCCGCTGGCGCGCAAGGAGGGGCTGCCGTCGATCGACGATCTCATCCACGTCGTGCGCTCGCGGCGCGAAGAGCGCCTGATTGCGCAGGTGGTCGACGTGATGACCACCAACGAGACGTTCTTCTTCCGCGACAAGACGCCGTTCGAGCATCTCAGGGAGGCGATCTTCCCGGCGCTTGGCCAAGCGCGACGAGGCGGCCGTATCCGCGTGTGGTGCGCGGGCTGCTCGACAGGGCAGGAGGCCTATTCGATCGCGATGATGCTGGATCAGCATCCGGAGCTGACCGCGGGGGTGCCGGTGGAGATCATCGGCACCGACATTTCAGACCGCTCGCTGGAGCGCGCGAAGCAGGGGCTGTTCACGCAGTTCGAGGTGCAGCGCGGCTTGCCGATCCAAATGCTGATGCACTACTTCACGCAGCAGGACGATCACTGGCGCATTTCGGAGCGCATCCGCCAGCAGGTGTCGTTCCGCAAGCAGAACCTGATCGACGCCAACTATGCGATGGGCAAATTCGACGTCGTCTTCCTGCGCAACGTGCTGGTCTATTTCGACGGGCCGACGAAGGGGGAGGTGCTGGACCGTGTGGCGCAGCAGATGAATCCCGGCGGATTCCTGATGCTGGGCGCGGCGGAGTCAGCCGTAGGACTCTCGACAGCGTGGGAAGCGACGCAGGATCGGCGCGGACTCTACAAGCTTTCGGCGCGCGACGCGGCGGCGGCGTAGATCCATTTCAACCGGCAGCAGGCGGCAGCAGCGGCGTTCCTGCGCCGATTGCCTGCTGACCATTGCCGCCATCCCGATCTACATTCCTCCCCAGCGTTGGAGGTCTCATGTTCGGTCTTGTTGGAAAGATGCGCGCGGCGCCTGGAAAACGCGCGGAGCTGATCGCCATCCTGAGCGGCGGCACGCAGGCCATGCCGGGCTGCATTCACTACATCGTCGCGGAGGACGAGGCTGAGCCGGATGCAATCTGGATCACCGAGGTCTGGGACAGGGAAGAGAGCCACAAGGCCTCGCTGCAGCTTCCGGAAGTGAAGGCGGCGATTGCCAAGGGCCGGCCGTTGATCGCCGGGTTTGACATGAGCACCCGGATCCGGCCGGTCGCCGGCGTCTGACTGTCATCCAACTGACGGAATCCGTCGCTAGAGCGGCGACAGCAACAGGGAGGATCCGATGAAGCGCGTGCTGGTGTGGGGTCCTCCGCTTGTGTTTCTCGTGCTCGCCATGGCGACAGCGTGCAGCAAGTCGGCTGATGGGGCGGCAGCGACGGCGGATGTTGCCTGCGACCTCAAGGCGGCCAGCGCCAGCGCGGCTGAGGCAAAGCTGGCCGGATGCGGGGTGAAGTGGATCGATGCGAACGTCGCGATCAATCAGCTGCAGGCGTTCGGCACGCATAACAGCTACAAGATCAAAATCCCGGACAATGAGCTCGCCATCATCGGCGAGCGGAACGCCAACGCGGCGGTGACGCTGGACTACTCGCACGAAGAGCTGGCGGTGCAACTCGACCGTGGCGCGCGGCAGATCGAGATCGATCCCAGCGACGATCCGCAGGGCGGGCTTTATGCCACGCCGCTGATGCCGAAACTGGTCGCCGCGAAAGGCGGGACGGCGGCAGGATACTCCGAGGCCGAGCTTGCGATGCTGGCCAAGCCGGGGATCAAGGTGATCCACACGGCTGACATCGACATTCGCTCGCACTGTCTTCTCTTTGCCGACTGCCTTGCGCAGGTGAAGAGGTGGAGTGATGCGCATCCGACGCACTCGCCGATCCTGATCATGATCAACCCGAAGTCGTCGGGCGTCTCGTGGGAAGGCGCGGTGAAGGTTCTGCCCTGGGGCAAGGACGCGTTCGAGCGGATGGAAGCGGAGATCCGTTCAGTGTTTCCGCCGGAACAGATCATCGAGCCGGATGATGTACGCGGCAGTCACGCTACATTGCGAGAGGCAGTTACGGCTGGCGGCTGGCCGAAGCTGGGTGAGGCGCGGGGAAAGGTGATCTTTGCGATCGACCTCTCGCCGGAAGCCAACAAACCCTACGCTGAGGGACATCCCTCGCTCGCGGGCAGGGCCGCGTTCATGACCACTTTCCCGGACGCGCCTGAAGCCGCCTACTTCACCATGAACGAGCCAGTGAAGGACCTGGCGCTGATCCAGGAGCGGGTGAAGCAGGGCTTCATCATCCGCACGCGCGCTGACGCCGACACGAAGGAGGCGCGAGCCAACGATACGTCACGCCGCGAGGCGGCGCTGGCGAGCGGGGCGCAGTTCATTTCCACGGATTACATGGCGCCGGACGCGCGCTTCGCCGGCGGCTACACAGCGAAGCTGCCGGAAGGCGCGGCGGCCCGATGCAATCCGGTCAGTGCACCCGCCGGATGCGATATGAAGGCGGAATAGCGCTTCAAATCCGTAAAATTGCGCTCACGCACTGGCGACTTGATTTGCCGGCCTTCTATCCCTTAGCTGGCCTCAGGCTGACCGAGTTCGGCGAGGGAGAGACCGATGATGCGCGGGTTTGTTGCAGGCGCTGTTCTGGCTGTGGCGGTGACAGGCGGGGCATACGCCCAGGCGCCCGATCCGAAGATTCCACATGCGGATTTCTCGAATGCCGCGCTGTGGCTCTGCCGGCCGGACCTCGCGGACAACAAGTGCAAGGTCAATCTCGACGCCACTGTCATCAACGGGAACGGCTCGACCTCAGTCGAAAAGTACAAGGCGGCTGACAATCCGGCGATCGACTGCTTCTTCGTCTATCCCACGGTCTCGCTCGATCCGGGTTGGGCGTCGGACTGGACGGCCGACAAGATGGAGATCGACGACATCAAGCTGCAGTTCGCGCGCTTTGGCGCGACATGCCGGCAGTTTGCGCCGATCTATCGCCAGACGACCTTGACGGCGCTTCGCGTGGCGAGCGGCGGTCCGCAGCCAGCGGGCGACCGCCTGCCTCAGGGTGTGGGCGGTTATAGCGACGTGCTCGACGCCTGGAACTGGTACATGGCCAACGAGAACAAGGGCCGCGGCGTCGTGCTTGTGGGTCATAGCCAGGGCGCCGGCGTCATTGCGCGGCTGATCGCCAACGAGATCGAAGGCAAGCCGGCGCAGAAGCAGTTCATCTCGGGCATCATCCTTGGCTCGG
>DATBNA010000648.1:0-3205 GCA_036554545.1 Hyphomonadaceae bacterium | reverse complement strand
GCGCCAGGGTCATGCATGGACGATCATTTATTTCGGCTGGGCCCGGCGACCATGGCGCAGGATCAATACGCGGCGGCAATTTGCCGAAGCGCCACATCGAGTGCGGTTGTGGCCGATCCGACCTCCTCCGGCCGGTCATTCGCGTAGGCGGAGAAGATCAGCATCTTGCCCTTCGCCGAAAGTAGAAAGCCCGAAAGCGTGTTGGTCCCTGTCAGCGTGCCTGACTTGGCGAAGATACGTCCCTGCAGCGGCGTGTCGCGGAAGCGCCGCGACAGCGTGCCGTCAACGCCGCCCACCGCCAGCGTCGAGCGGAAGTCCTCCGCCCATGGTTGGCGGCTGGTCCACTGGAGAAATCGCGTCATCATTCGCGGGGTCACCCGGTTGTAGACTGACATGCCGGAGCCATCGGACAGGTCCCACTCCATCCGGTTCGCGCCAGTCTCATCCAGCATCTTCTCAACGATGGCGAGGCCCTCCGAACGCGAACCGCCGCCTTCGATCAGGCCCAGCCGGCGGAGCAGCGCTTCCGCATGCAGGTTTTGACTCTGCTTGTTGAGGAAGCGCAGGTCGTCGATCAGTGGCGGTGGAAGCAGCCGTGCGATCTCGGCGCCCGCCGGGGACTCTCCCGAAGACGCGCCTTCGCCGCGCGTCTTTGGTTCATCGGCCAGCGTCAGCGGGCGATGGCGGGCGCCAACCTCGCCGGTGACTTCCACTCCGCGTTCCTGAAGCAGGCGACGAAAGCGGTACGCGGCGACAACGGCAGGATCGTTCGCCGCGATTGGAATGGTCTGCGGCGGCGCCTCGACACCGAGCGTTCCATGCAGTCTCAACGCCTTGTCGCCGGCCTGCATGCTGATGCGAAGCGTGTCGCCGTCGCCCTCGACCGTCACAGCCTCGTTGCGAATATCATAGTACGCGTCGTCATCGCGCCACTGAGCGCGCACCGGATCGCCCGGTTTTTCGCCGCGCGCGATCTGCAACACGAGCTCGTTGCTGTTGACGATCAGCGCCGAAGCCGGCGCGCCGGAGCGATAGATCAGGTCGTCCTGGTTCCAGCCCGGGCCCCAGGGCTCATGCGGAAAGACCCGGTCGTCGCCGATGATCGACCCGACGCGCCGGATGCCGTTCGCCAGCACCATGTCCGCGAGGTCCGACAGGCAGTCGCGTTCGCAGTCATCTGCGTCGATCAGCATCGCATCGCCGCCGCCAACCAGAACAATGTCTGGCGGGGCATCGCCTTTCGGCTCGATGCGGACGGCCGCGCCCATCGAAGGATCAGGACGCGATACGTCACCGAGGCGGTGAAAGGCGGACGCAACGGTGAACAGCTTGGTGTTGGATGCCGGAATAAAGCGTTCGTCCGGCCGGATGGAGACAAGCTCGCGGCCATCCATCGTCATAACCACCAATCCGAACCTTGTTCCTTTGAGATCAGGCGCACCCAGTGTCTTGCGAATATCGTTCTGCACTGAAGCGCAGGAAGAGAGCAGGGCGGCCAGCCCAAGCGCCGCCATTCGATTTGCCCAAGGGAATCTCATCGCCTCGAACCTACCCATGCCGGTACGGAAAGCCATGGCGCTGTCATACGGCCTCGTTAATCTCGACGCATGACCCAGATCGACCGCCGCCGACTCCTCGCCGTATCCGCTGCCGCCATGGCCTTGTCGCCCGCCATCGCCCGCGCACAGGCCATCAACGCCAGAAGCAGGACCGGCACGATCCAGGACGTCGACCACGTCGTGATCCTGATGCAGGAAAACCGGTCCTTCGACCATTACTTCGGCACGATGAGCGGCGTGCGAGGCTTCGGCGACCGCTTTCCGATTCCGCTGCCCGGCGGCCGCACGGTGTGGGCTCAGTCGCATACGAAGGCGCAGCCGCCGGTGATCGCGCCATTTCCACTGAACACCAAACAGACCTTTGCGCATATGCGCGTCGAAGGCACGCCGCACTCCTGGGCTGATGCGCAGTACGCCTGGGACAATGGACGGATGTCCAACTGGCCGGACCAGAAGCACCCGCATGCGATGGGTTATTACGAGGAAGCGGACATCCCTTTCCAGTTCGCTCTCGCCAACGCCTTCACCATCTGTGACGCGTATCACTGTTCCTTCATCGGCGGCACAAACACCAACCGTCTTTATCTTTGGTCTGGCACAAATGACGGCGCCGGTGCGCGCGGCGGTCCTTCAATTTCCAACTCGCACGACAGCCTGCCCAAGCCTGGCCAGGTTCTGCCTCCGTACCTCTGGACCACCTATTGCGAGCGGCTGGAGGCGGCCGGAGTCAGCTGGAAGATCTACGAGGACATGGCTGACAATTTCGGCGACAACCCGCTTGTCGGCTTCAAGGCGTTCCGCGACAGTCTCGCCAAGGCGCCGGGAAGCAATCCTGCTCTCGCGCAGAAGGGCCTCTCTACGCAGCATCTCGATGTGCTGCGGGCCGATGTCGTGGCCGGAACACTGCCGCGGGTGTCGTGGGTCGTCTCGCCGGCCGCCGACAGCGAACATCCCGGCCCGTCCAGCCCCGCACAGGGCGCCGACTACACCGCGCGTGTGCTCGACTGCCTCACCGCCAATCCCGATGTGTGGGCGCGCACCGTCCTGCTCATCAATTTCGACGAGAATGACGGCTTCTTCGATCACGTTCCGCCGCCCGCGCCGCCATCGAAGGACGCCAGCGGGAAGATGCTAGGTGCTTCCACAGTCGACACCGCCGGCGAGTATCACCTCGTCCGCGCGGACAGCGAAAAGACATCGGAGCGAGACGACTTGATGGGCCGCCCCTATGGTCTCGGACCGCGTGTGCCGCTCTATGTTGTTTCGCCCTTCGCGCGCGGCGGCTGGGTCAACTCGGAGGTGTTCGACCACACTTCGGTCATTCGCTTCCTCGAAAAACGCTTCGGTGTGATGGAGCCAAACATCTCGGCGTGGCGCCGCTCCGTGTGCGGAGACCTCACGAGCTGTTTCGACTTCAAGACGCCGAACGCTGCCCTGGCGGAACTGCCGGCTACAACGGAATCTGCCCAGCGAGCCGCGACATTCAAGCAGCACACAACGCCGCCGACGCCAGCAGAGCTGTCGGCGCCAAAGCAGGCGAGCGGTCTGAGGCGTTCGCGTGCGTTGCCGTATCGGCTTGAGATTCTGGAGGTCAGCAACGACCGGTTGGCGCTACAGATCCTGAATTCAGGCGAGACCGGCGCGGT
>DATBNA010000632.1:0-12443 GCA_036554545.1 Hyphomonadaceae bacterium | reverse complement strand
CTTCCGCGCCGCCGGAGGTCTCGATTTCGGTGAGGACGCTGTGGACCTTCTCGATCAGCCTGGGCAGATCCCCTACCGGAACCGGGTTGTGGGCGACATAGGCTGAGACGATGTCGGAGACCATCTCGATAAGATAAGCGGGGGACCTGCTTTCGCGTTCCATTTGCTGCATCAATCCGGTCCAGCAAGACTCGACTATTCGCGATAGCCTTTACTGCCCGGATATTCAGGCACTTCATGGACGCTGTAAATACGGGTGACACCCTATTCGCGGATTTGCGATCTTTTGCTGTGCGTTGCTATGCGAAGAACGAAACCAGCATTACGAAACCCAGTATCGCCAGCGTCCAGACCGCCGTGGCGGCGAGCGGAATCTTGGCCGAAACCAGTCCGCCGCTTGCGAAGACATGCCGGCCAACAGCGAGCACTCGCCTGCCGGTTGACGATGACAATGAAGATAGGGCGCGAGCTGGCGCGGACACTGGACGCGCAAGCGCCCGGCTAACCTGCGGCAAGCCTTTTCGCCAGATCCATTCGACATCGATGATCACGCCAGGGCGTTCCGGCGGATAGAGCTTTGTCCACTTCATCACCATGAAGGCGAAGACGGCGAAGACGAGAAGCTGCGCCTGCTGCAGAACATGGCTGGTCGAGAAGAGCTGCTGGCCGAGATATTCCAGCGCCTGGTCGCGGAACGGCAGCAGCTCGTAGAACCAGCCAGGCTGAAGACCGATCGCCATGCAGAGCGCGGCGGACACGCCCATCGCCAGCAGCATGTTGAACGGCGCCTCCTGCGGGCGCTTGCCGCTGTCGTGGCTGAAGAAGGCGAAGAACGGGATCTTGATGCCCGAGTGCTCGAGCACGCCGGCGGATGCAAAGAGCAGCATCAGCCAGACGACGAAGAGTCCCGAGCTTGTCTCGGCCGTCGACATGATCATCGCCTTGGAGGCGTAGCCCGCGAACCAGGGCAATGCCGAGATCGACGCTGCTCCGATCAGGCAGAACAGCGCGGTGAACGGCATGGTGCGATGGAGGCCGCCGAGCTCGGTGGCCTTTGTCGTGCCAGTGCGTAACAAGACCGCGCCCATGCACATGAACAGCAGGCCCTTGAACAGGATGTGCGCGACGGCGTGCGCGGCTGCGCCGTTGAGCGCCAGCGGCGTTCCCATGCCGACCGCGCAGACCATGAAGCCGATCTGGTTGTTGGTCGAATAGGCCAGCACTTTCCGCAGGTCGTTCTCGATCACAGCGAAAAACACCGGGTAGACCGTCATCGCAGCGCCGATCCAGATCAGCCAGTCGAGGCCGGCAAATCCGCGCGCGAGGAGGTAGACCGCCAGCGTCGTTGTGTAGGGCGACAGGACGACCGCGCCGGTCTCGGTGGTGTTGGGATAAGCGTCGGTGAGCCAGTTGTGGACGAACGGGAACGCCGCTTTGGCGCCGACGCCCAGAAGGATGAGGAAGGCGCCGGGCTCGTTGAGGTCGAAGACGCGGATCAGCACGCCGTCGAGCAGGCTGCCGAGATCAGCGAGCAGGAAGCTGCCCTTCTCGATACCGTAGAGCGCTACGCCGGCCGTGAGTGCAAGACCCGCCATCACCTGGATGGTGAGATAGCGCAGCCCTGCCCGGTAAGCCGGCCCCGTGCGGCGCGCGAAGATCAGCACCGCCGAGGTCAGCGTCGCGATCTCCGCGAAGATGACGAGGCTGATGAGATCGCCGGCAAAGACGGCGGCGATGGCGGAACCGGCGTAGAGAAGCCCGGCGGCGTCCTGCAGCGGGTCGCGGCGGTGGAGCGAGTAGATGCCGCCGAGCATCGCGGCCAGCGCAAAGCCGAAGCCGAAGACCATGGACAGCGAGCCGGTCCAGTACAGCGAAAGCTCGAAGCCGAGGAAAGTCTGGCGCGACACTTCTCCCGTTTCCGGAGCGAAGAGCAGCGCCGCCATCGCGGCGGCCGGACCGCCGATCAGTGCAAGCGCCCGGAGCACCACGTCGCGCGCAACCGCGGCGAGCAGCGCTGCGATCATGACGAAGAAGCCCGGGTTCAGCGTTGCGGCGATGTCGATGAGGCGGTCAACGGTCACGACCGGCCTCCCCGCTCGACGTGTCGTAATAGTCTTCCGGGCGGCGCAGCAGCTTGCCGAGCGGCCAACCGCTCAACACGGCGAAGCTGAAGGCAAGAAGGCCGAAGATGCCGAAGAAGCCGGGCAGGTCCTCAAGTCCGTAGATCAGCGCGCCGCGCTCCATGAGGCCGACGGCTTCGACGACGATCAGCAGCACGCCGAACCCCGCCAGCGCTCCCATGAGAAGGCGGTAGAACAGCTTGCTCCGCATCCATGAGAAGAGCAGCACCGACAACGGATGCTCGCCTGGCTCGCCAAGCTGTGGCGGTCCGTGGGTCTCAGGCGTGGGCTGCTTCTCCCCGCTCATTGCACGGCTCCGGCAAGAGGTTTCAGGAAATCGACGATCTCGTCAGCGAGGAAGAACAATGCGACGCATGCCGCCGCGGTGATGACCAGCGAGAGGACGACAATGCCTGGCGCCCCGCCTGGACGGATGAAGTGGATCGGCTGCCCGTCGCTGTCCGGCGAGAGCAGCCCTCGTATGGCGACGGGCGCCAGGTAGAACAGACCGAAGATCGACGAGACGACCATTGCCGCGGCCGTGATCCATTCGTTCGAACCGAAGGATGCCGAGATCAGCAGGAATTTCGACCAGAAGCCCGCAAGAGGCGGCAAGCCGATGACCGACAGCGCACCGATCAGGAAACAGAAGAACACGACAGGCATGCGTCTTCCCAGGCCATGCATTTGCGAGACCTTGTCCGCACCTGCAGCGACATAAATTGCGCCGGCGCACATGAAGAGCGTGATCTTGCCGACAGCATGAGCAATCATGTGGAGGCCGCCCGCCGCAAGGCCCGCACTCGCGGGCAGCAATGCAGCAGAGGTGACATAGGCAAGCTGGCTCACTGTCGACCAGGCAAGCCGCGCCTTGAGATTATCCTTGGTGAGCGCAACCAGGGAGGCGATGACGATCGTCGCCGCCGCCAGCCATAGCAGCCACTGCGCCGCAGGCAGCGATCCGATCAGCTCATCGCCGAAGATATAGGCCGACATCTTGAGGATCACGAACACGCCTGCCTTCACCACGGCGACAGCGTGGAGCAGCGCGGACACTGGCGTCGGCGCAACCATGGCGGCCGGAAGCCAGCCGTGCAGCGGCATCAGCGCCGCCTTGGCCGAACCGAATATCAGCAGAGCCAGGAGGAGGCTCGCGCCGACGCCTTCGACCTTCCCCGAAAGCAGCCCGCCCGGGACGAAGGTCGTCTCGCCCGCAAGGACCTGCACGGCTATGATCCCCGGCAGGAACAGCGTCACCGATGCGCCGACGAGTATGCCGAGATAGATCCGGCCCGCCCGCCGCGAAGGCTCATCGCCCTTGTGAGCGACCAGCGGATAGGTCGAGAACGTCAGCACCTCGTAGAAGACGAACAGCGTGAACAGGTTCGCCGCCATCGCCACGCCCATCACGCCGAACATCGCCAGCGCGAAGCAGACATAGAAGCGGGTCTGGTTGGCCTCGCGCCGTCCGCGCATGTAGCCGATGGAGAACATCGAATTGACGCCCCACAGCACGCTGGCCATCAGCGCGAACAGCGCGCCGAGCGGCTCGAGGCGGAACGCCAGCTCGAGGCCCTGAAGAGGTCGCGCGACGACCAGCGACGGCGGATTGCCCTGCGCGGTCCAGATCGTGAGGGAGATCGTGATGATCGCGAGGAAGACCGCGCCAACCATGGTCAACGTCTCGCGCACGTCCGGCATGCGGCCGACAGCGTAGACCACCGCCGCCGTGAACAGCGGGATGATCAGCGCCAGCCCGATCAGGAGTTCGCCGGAGTTCATGGCGAGACCCCGAAGAGCGCGCGGGCGCCGGCGTCGGCCAGCGCTTCAGGCAGCGATGCATCTATGCCCAGCCAGATGCTGAGGCCGGCGAGGATGAGAAGCGGAACGAGAACGCCGACCGGCGCCTCCTTCACGCGCGGCGCGCCCTGTGCGGGCGCACGCAGAAACACCGCCTCGAACATGCGGCTGACATAGACCAGCGCCAGCAGCGAGGAGACTGCGATCACCGCCACGATCCAGACCTGGTTCTGCGCCAGCGCCGCCTCGATCAACCGCCATTTGGAAAGAAAGCCGAGCGTCAGCGGCATCCCCATCAGGCTGGCGGCGGCCATCGTGAAGGCCGCCATGGTCCACGGCGCATCGCGCCCGGCGCCGGCAAAATCAGTGAGCGTGCGCGCATTGACCGCCAGTGTTGCCGCGCCAACGGCCATGAACAGCGCCCCCTTCATCAGCGCGTGCGCAAGAAGATGCAGCAGGCCCGCGGACACCCCCAGCACCGTGCCGACCGCAAGCCCCAGCAGGATGTATCCCGCCTGCGCCACGGAGGAGAAAGCAAGGATGCGGCGAACGTCCTTCTCGAAGGCAGCCTGCAGCGAACAGACGATGGCGGCTACGGCGGCCAGCGGCGCGAGCGCCCAGAACAGGAAACCCTGTACGAAGGCATCGTCGGATTCGAATACGGTGAAGGCGAAGCGCGCCATCAGGTAGATCGCGGCCTTGGTCGCCGTAGCCGAAAGGAACGCTGCGATCGCCGTGGGCGCGAAGGTATATGCGCCCGGCAGCCAGCCGTGCAGCGGGAACATCGCCGCCTTGAGGCCGAGACCCACGAAGATGAAAGCAAACCCCGCCTGGACGACCCGGCTCTCACTCAGCGGCGTAAGCCGCAGGGCGAGGTCTTCCATGTTGAGCGTGCCTGTGGCGGCATAGAGGAAGCCGACGCCGATGACGAAGAAGGTCGCGCCGATCGTGCCCATGACGAGATAGGTAAAGGCGGCAGGCAGCGCGCGACGGTCGCGCCGGCTGCCCAGCGCCACCAGCGCGTAGGTCCCGATGGAAGAGATTTCAAGGAAGACGAAGGCATTGAACGCGTCGCCCGTCGACACGAGACCCAGCATTCCCGCCTGGCACAGCAGGAAGCCGGACTGGAACAGCGTCTGCTTTTCGTGGCGTACCTCGGCCCGGAGAGAATGCCCGGAATAGAGGGAGACAGCCGCGCCCATGAACGCGATGAGCAGCGCCATCGTCGCGCCGAGCCCGTCGATGCGGAAAGCGATGCCGGCGGGCGGTGCAAACCCGCCGAGGTAATAGTCGAGCACGCCCTTGCGCGCGACCTCCCCGATGACGCCAAGCGCCATCCAGAGAGCGAAGATCGTCGCGCCGACAGAAATCATCCATGCCCAGCGCGAACTTGGCGCGAGCGCCGCCGCGCAGGCGCCGATCAGCGGCCCCGCAACCAGCAGCACCGGCGCGTGCCGAAGCAGGTCCGGCGGCGCGGCGTAGAGAGTTTCGAACGAGATCACGGGACCGGCCCCCGCCCGGCCTTGCGATCGGCGTCGGCGATTTCTCCGGCATCGAGCGTGCCGTAGGCTTCGCGCACACGCGCAGCTATGGCGAGCCCGACAGCCAGGGTCGCCACGCCGACGACAATCGCCGTGAGGATGAGGACGTGCGGCAGCGGATTCGAGTAGACGACGCCATCGATGGCATACTGCGCCGCATAACCCGGATCGACCCGGCTGGAGAGTTCGCGCGCCGTCTCGCTGTCCGGCTCGACCCGGATGGGCGCCGTGCCGCCCGCGACTTTCGCCAGCGAGATGTAGAACAACCCGGTCGACGTCTGGAACAGCGCCAGTCCGATCATCCGCCTGACGAGGTTGCCGCTGGAAAAGACGATATACAGCCCCGCCACCATCAGCAGGACCACCGCGAAATAGTTGACGTGCGTAAGGAGGCTCACGTTCCGCTCTCCTGCGGATCGTCCGTCAAACGGCCCGCAAAGCCGTAGAAGATCGTCACCATCGTCGCGGCGACGGTAAGCAGGACACCAAGCTCGACGAGCAGGATTCCGAAGTGCTGGCCCCAGTGATGGGGCTTGTCGCTCGGCAGTATCCAGTCCGGAATCTGCGCCTCGATGTCCGGCGTGAAGAGCCGGTCATAGTCGAGGAAGTCGCCGCCATTGATGATGCAGACGACGCCTACGCCTGCGTAGAGCAGCACGCCCAGCGCCGCGACACCGCGCGCAAAGCCGGGCTTCACCGCCGCCATCGTATCCCTCAGGCCGAACACCAGCGCATGCAGGACAACCGCAACCGCGAGGATGACGCCGGCCTGGAATCCCCCGCCGGCCCCGAGGTCGCCATGGAACTGCACGTAGAACGCGAAGAGCGCGATCAGCGGGATCAGCAGCTTGGCCACCACGCGCAGCACGACGTGGTGATTGCCGTTCCGCGGCGAGATCACGGGCTCGCGCCCCGCCAGGGAGCGTTCGCCAAAGCCGAGCATGAGCGCCACGCCAATGCCGGCCGCGAAGATCACCACCGTCTCACCCAGCGTGTCGAAGCCGCGGTAGCTGGCGAGCACCGCCGTCACGACATTGGGAACGCCGATCTCTTCAGGCGTCGTTTCGAGATAGCCGCGACCTACATGCTGGTTTGCCGGCGAGGCGGCGTCGCCGAATTCCGGCAGGCCCGTTACGGCGTACAGGAGGATCGCACCGGTGCCGAGCGCGACAAGCAACGGAACAATGATGTTCCTCCAGTTCCGCTTTTCAGTCTCAGCCCGCGCCAGAAGCGTTGCGCCGAGCAGGACGATGGTGGAGACGCCAGCGCCAACGACAGCCTCGGTGAAAGCAACATCGGGCGCGTCCAGCACGACAAACCACACCGCGACGATGAGCGAATAGACGCTCATCAGCAGGATCGACGCCAGCAGGCTGCGCGTCACGGCGATGGAAACCGCAATCACCAGCAGCATCGCCAGCAGGGCGACATCGACGATCAGGCTGATCAGCGGCGCGGAAAGGACGGTCATTGGCCCCCGCCCTTCGTCTCCTCACGTACGATGCGCTTGCCATTGCTCCACGGCGAATGACCGGAGCCAAAGGCCGCGTTGGCCAGCGCGTTGGCGGCGGCCGGCGTCGCCAGCATTATGAAGATCCACACCAGCAGCAGCTTCAGCGTCGTCGGCGTCAGGCCCGCCAGCAGCGCGAGACCGAGAATGACCAGGCCGGCGCCGCCCGTGTCCGTGATGCTCGCAGCGTGGATACGCGTATAGACGTCGGGAAAGCGCAGCACGCCGATTGCGCCGATGATCGCCAGCAGCGCGCCTGCCGCGACCAGCCCGCCTCCCGTCCAGAACAGCCACTCAGGCATCGCGCGACTCCGTCGCGGAATGCTCCGTCAGCGCCGAGGCCAGCGAACGGTAGCGGAAGAACTTCATCAGCGCGACCGTGGTGACGAAGTTGATCAGCGCGTAGGCGATGGAAATGTCCAGAAAATCCGGCCTGCCGAACACGAAGCCGATGACGGCAATGAACAGCACCGTCTTCGTTCCGAAAGAGTTGGCGGCGAGGATGCGGTCATAGTGCGACGGACCCGCAATGGCGCGGATGACCATCAGCGCCATTGCAACAAGCAGGCCGGCGGCAGCGCCCATCAGCAGCATGCATCAGCCTCCATCGTCTGCAGCGATCGAGGAGACACGATCGTTGGCGTCGAAGGAATGAACCGACGCGTTCTTCGCCACCAGCGCGTGCACCACGACCTTGTCGCCATTGATGTCGACCGTCACCGTGCCCGGCGTCAGCGTGATGGCGTTGGCAAACAGCGTCCTGCCGAGATCCGTGCGCGCATTGGTGCGGATGCGCACGATGGCGGGGTCGATGCCGCCCCCGAGGACGCGCGCGATGACCGACAGGTTCGCCCGGACGATCTGGCCAATGAGCCAGAAGAGGTAGATCAGGAGCTGCGCGAAGCGATGATAGGGCGAGGCGTCGCGATCGAGGATGCGCAGGCGCCCCACCAGCCACAGCGTCAGCAGAACCGAAAGCACGCCCAGACCAAGGAAAAACGGCGCTGTCTCGCCTGACAGCGCAAACCAGAAGGCAGCCAACGCCAGCACGAGGCCGGGCAGATATGTCATCTCGTCCCTCCCCGATTCGGTTCAGCGGCAAGACGCCATGCGGACGCGAAAAAGACTTGGACCATTCCGTCCGCGATTTCCAGCAAAACCGGTCGGCGCCCGTACGATTGTTGGGGAGGCTCAGCTTCCGAACGCCGCCTTGGGACGGACCGCTTCGTCGATCATGCGCAGCGTGCGCGTGAAGGTATCGGGATCCTCTTCCTGGGCCTCGATCTCTTCGGGCGAATAGGCGGAACTCAGCGACCAGTTCCAGTAGCGCAGCACGGTCTGCGCCTTCGCAACCGCGATGGTCTCGTAGATCTCCGAGACGCGGTTGAAGTCCATGTCGTCGCCTTCAGCCTTGGCGCGGCCAAGAGCCTTCCACAGGTCCTTGAGGTAGGCGCGCTTGAGGCCTGTGGCCTTGCAGAGGATGGCGATGCCCTCCCCGCCTGCATCCTGGAAGATGCGCTCCGCGGTGGTCGGCTTGATGCCGGAGAGATAGGCGATCTCCGTCATCATCTGCTGGTCCATGCCGCTGACCACGGCGGCGCTGACGGCGCCTTCAAGGTTCTCGTAGGGCGACTTCTCGATGGCGGCGCGATTGCGCTGGCGGCGCTCGATCACCTGCAGCGCCTTGCGCACAACGGGGTCGGAGAAACCTTCGCTGGCGGCGTGCCGGAAGATATCGGCGCACATTTCGAGCAACAGCGTCCGCTCGGCGGAGAAGCGCAGCAGGATGTGGCGGCGCTCGGCAGCTTCGGCCCACCAGAACATCGCGAGCGCGTGCGCGGGACGGACTTCCTCGCGCAGGATCAGCAGCGGCGTCAGATCGCGCGCTTTGCGCGAGGCCGAAGCCATCAGGTCGACCGAGCGCTCGGAGAGTTTCGACTGGTTGTTGTCGAGCAGCGCACGCATGGCGGTGACATCGCCGGTTTCCGCGATGGCGGTAGCGACGGCCGGGCCGATGTCCTTGCGGCGCGCGATGGCGATGCGATGCGGGGAGGCGCCGTTCTGGATGATATGCACGAGATCGGCGTCGTCGAACGCCTTGTTGTCGGAGAGAACGAGTTGCGCGACGTGCGGCGCATCGAGCGCAAGGAAGCGGAGAAGGCGCTTGGGCGCCTGCGACATTTCCTGGAGGCGGCGCGCACAGAGCTCGCGCGCGGCGACGTCGGACTCGATCAGCATTTCGAGCAGGATATCGCCGGCGATCGCGCGATCCTGGTAGTTGCCCCGCGAAGCGGGAAGCGCGACCACATCCATCAGCCGGCGCAGCAGCGTGCGGCGCGCGAACCCGTCGCTGGCGGGCTTCGTCACGTCGTTGGCGGGAACGGGCGGTTTCGTCTCCTCAGGGGACGGAACTTCCGGCATGGGCGCACCCTTCTGACAGGGTCCCACAGTGCGCCGGAGCGAGTTAAGAGATTATCAACCTGCGAGGCGGATGCCGCAGCGTCTAACGGCCGTAGTAGCCGTAGCCGGCAGTCTTCGCGCCGCCCGAGCTTCCCGGATGGACAAAGAAGACGACAAGCGATGCGATCAGCAGACCGATCGACAGATAGAAGAGCTGGCCGCCGTCGGTCGGCGGCGCTGCGCCATCTGCGCCGGGCGTCATCGACGTCGGGATCTGGATGCCGAGCCATGGGGTAAGGTGCGCCCCGACCGCGCCCGCAGCCACCAGGATGGCGAGGCCGGCGCCGATGCGCCGCGTCCACGGCAGGATCAGCAGGATCGCCGCCGCGACTTCAAGCAGGCTGACGACATAGCGGCCGGTGGGCTCGAACAGGTAATAACCCGATCTTTCCGCCAGCATCGGGAAGACGACGTTCCGCCCTTCGTTCGGGAACAGGGTCTGGTCCGCAATCCACAGCAGCATCGCCGCCAGAAACAGGGCGAGCGCCCAGCTCGCAATCACGCGGGCATCACGCATGGCTTCCTCCACCTCATCCCCCGTCTTTCGGGTCAATATGACGTCCAAAGCGGGCGACGGCAAATGCATGTGGCGCCTGGCCGTCTTGCCCGACTGTTTCGTCGCGCCAACGTTGCGCCAGCTTCCCTAACACCCTGATCTGGCTAAGGTGCGCGGCCGGAGGAGACCTGTTGAACAATCCGCTCGACAAGCTCGACGAGGAGATCGCCGAGGGCGCCGCCTCGCCGGTCAGCGGCGTCGTGTCGTCGGTCGTGGCGGGCGACGCGCTGGCCAATGTCGGCCATCGCCGGGTCATGGTCGAGCTGCCGGCCTACCTCTTCGTGCAGATCGCCTGGTTCTCGGCGTTCGGCCTGCAGACCGTGCTCTTCCCCTACATGCTGAAGAACATCCTCAACGTCTCCGGCACCATGCTGGGCGTGGCGCAGATGGCGCTGGCCGCCCCTTCGGTGGTCTTCATCCTGTTCGGCGGCGTAATGGCCGAGCGCGCCGACGGCCGCACCCTGCTGGTGATCTTCCACCTGCTCGCCTCCATACCCGCGCTTGCGCTCGCGTGGGCCATGCGGACGGAAGGCATGGAGTACTGGATGCTGGTGCTCTACGCCCTGGCGATGGGCACGATCGGCGCCTTCATGATGCCGGCGCGCGATGCGATCCTCAACACTGTGGTCGAGCGGCGGCGAGCGGTCGGCTCGGGCATAACGCTGCAGCAGGGCGTCGCCTTCGCCACGCTTGCACAGTTCGCCGCACAGATCGTCGGCTTGTGGATCGGCGGCTTCGCCAACTGGGGCGGCGTCTGGCCGCTGCTCGCAGTCCAGGCCGGCGTCGTCGCAGCCGGCGCCATCGCCGCCTTCTTCCTTGAGCGCGGCAAGGTGATCGAACCGCGCACGAGAAGCGCAAAGGTGATGCACGACATATTCGACGGGATGACGTGCGTGCGGAGGAGTCCCGTCCTGTTCTCGATGGTTGTTTCGATGTTCGGCGTCGGCGTCTTCGTCATCGGCGCCTTCCTCGTCATCCTCCCCATCGTCAATGCCGACGTCTACGCCTTCGAATCCGGCGGGCTGCGCAACATCTTCGTCACCTTCTGGGCTGGCGCCTTCTGTTCCTCGATCGCCATCTCGCGCTTCCGCAACCTGACCCGCCCGGGCCGGATCCTGCTGATCGCCCAGTTCATCGGCTCGGCCGGCATTCTGTTCCTGGTGGCGAAAGTCCCCTATCCCGCCTTCATCTCGCTGGTCTTCGTGTGGGGTCTCGCCGCCGGCGTCTCCATCATGATGAGCCGCACCATCGTGCAGGCGGCGGCGCCGCCCAAGCTGCTGGCGCGGGTGCTGTCGATCTACCAGCTCGGCTTCATGGGCGGCGCGCCGATCGGCGCGGCGCTGATGGGGATCGTCGCTGATGCAGCGGGCCCACAGCTTGTCATCCTCGTGCCGTCCATAGGCATGCTGGCGATGATCGTCTGGATGACTTTTTTCACGCCGATCTGGAAAATGCGCGCCGATGACGTTCAGGAGGGTGGATCGGGGATCTAGCGCGTCGTCCGGATACGGAGACAGCAGCCTCGCAGCGCGGCTTACCTCTCCTTGCAAAGCGGGGCGATGTCCGGCGGAAAAAAATCGTTGGGAGAGCCGCCGCCAGCATTCGGGCCTCAGCTGAATGGCTGGAATGGATCGACCCCGCCGTTCGTAGCGATGCGCGGGGACGTCTGAGTTTGGCCCTAACGGCCGCTTGTCGTCAAAGGAGAAGCCGGATGAGGCTCTCGGCGAGCCAGTCCTGGAAGCGTTTGGGCGGCCAACCCTGGTCGCCTACCAGAAAGGCGTAGGTATCCGGACTGGCCAGCGTCGAATAAGTCAGCGCCGCATCGGCGGGACTGAGGCCTTTCCTGAGCGGACCATTCGCAAGCAGCAGGTCGATATAGACGCGTTGCCCGGCGAGGCGCCGTTTAGCGTCCCGCTTCTGGAGGTCGAGCGCATGTGCGTCGCTCTCGGCTGCTGATCTCAGGATGCGGTGGGCCGCATCAGTGCGCTGAAGTATCCCGCGCGAGAACGCCGCCAGCAGTTCGATTTGCCGGCGCTGATTGCGCGTGGTCCGGATTGTCTCGATCTCCGGCGTGTCGTTTACATCGCGGCCGTCTTCGGTCGGCACGATCCCCTTCTCCAGGATCGTGGCCAGAAGATTTGTCTTGTTGCCGAAGCGGCTGTAGACGGTTTCAACGGCGACACCGGCCTCATCGGCCACGGCCTGCAGGGTCGCCGCCGAAAAGCCTTTCGACAGAAACAACGATGTGGCGGCGGCGATGATCCGCTGCCGTGTCGTCTCCGCGTGCTCTGCCCTCAGCGTTCGCCTTGCCGGCTTGACCTTCGATTTCATTTGGATACAGTAAGACTGTATCGAATGCAGGTCAACCGCACAAGAGATGCGCCGGCATAGTTGGGAAAGCGATGCTGAGGGCTCAGACTCTCTTTCTGGCATGCTGCGCGAATGCATCGCTCGCC